>JAUIKI010000111.1 GCA_030430875.1 Gammaproteobacteria bacterium
GCTAATGAAATGGAGACGGATGAGTTTGATCAATATGCAATACCGTTGTTAATACGACATAAACGTACGAATCAGTATGCAGGTACATTGCGATTAGTTATGCCTGTTGAAAACATGCCGATGAGTAAATTACCGTTTGAAATATCTTGTCCTGATAAAAACCGTTGGGAACATGTTATTAATGTTAATAAATTGAAAAAAGGAAGCTTTGGAGAGATATCAAGGCTAGCAATTCTGCGTAATTTCAGGCGTCAAAATAAAGATGATACAAATAACTTTTTTGAACAGGATGAGAAACAGTTTTTTCCCTTCATTGCAGTTGGTCTTTATTTGGGTGTGACCAAGTTGGTGAATGAATGTAATCTTTCCTATGCCTTTGGTTTATTTGAAACGCGATTGGAAGCACGTCTGTGTGCATTAGGTTTTAGATTTCATCAGTGCAGCGAAGAGATTACATACTCTCATGGTAAAAGAGCATTGTTTTTTATAAAACATGATGACTTTTCTTTTAGTCATCATGTTCAAATCCATGATCTTTATCAAGTAATCGAGGAGAGAATATTCTTATCAAGCCCTCAAATGAGTTCGGTGGCTTGTTAGTTATATGAAAATTAGGGGCTGTGCTAGATAAGTAAAATTATTTGTGACTAAATTAGGAAAGGGAGTTTCCTCATTGATCAAAATAATATGTGCTAGTTATCATTGTAATAGCTTCTTGAGTTTTTTCTGTTAAGCAAAATTGTTGATAACATCTTATGTACATGATTATTGACCTTGAAAAAGATATTTACTCTAAGTTTGCATGTCGGCGTTTCATTTCTTCTTCAGCAATTTCTTGTTCCACAATCATTTGTCCAATTACAGATTCAAGATAAAATAGGGTGCTTAATTCAAAAAGTGTGCCCATAGGCATGACATTTAAACCTTCTTTACCATGCTTGGCGACTTCGTCGCGCAAATCAGTATCAATGCGGCGCTCTAGACGAACAAAGTCATCACACAAATCATGCAATGGTGATTTGAAATTGCTGGTGATTGCAACCACCCAGGCATGATGTTCTTTTGCAGTATTAGCAACATTTAATACGCTCGCAGTGTGGCCTGAACCAGAGATTGCTACTAACAAATCACCTGCTTTGATGCTGGGAGTGCTGGTTTCTCCAACGATGAATGCTTGTTTGCCCACGTGCATCAAACGCATGCAAAAAAAACGACCAACAAGACCGCTTCTGCCAGCGCCAACAATAAAAATGCGTTCTGCAGCGCTGACATGTTTAATAAAGCTAGTAAATGCAATATGATCGAGTTTGCCTAATACTTTTGTTACTGATTCAAGCAAAGCAACTGTGATTGGTTCAGTTTGCATCATCGCATTTTTTCCTTAATTTTTCGTGCTGCTTCTGTAGGATCAGCTTGACCAGTGATACCGCCACCAACAACAATGATAGATGGTTTTATGGCAATTATTTGATCAATGTTGTCAAGATTTACCCCACCTGCAACGCTGATATCAATATTAACGTTGCCCGCTAATTTTTCTAATTGCGCCATTGGGGATTGGCCAGCTAACTGTTGATCAATACCGGTGTGTATGCCTACGATATCGGCGCCAAGTTTGGCCATTTGCTGAGCACGCTCAACTAGGTTTGGGACATTAATTAAATCAACCATGGTTTTTGCATTGTGTTTGCGTGCGCTTTTAATACAGCCAGCAATCGTTTTGTCATCAGCAAGACCAAGTACTGTTTGAATATTGGCGCCAATTTCAAATGAAAAATCGTGTTCATATTCACCTGCATCCATGGTTTTCATATCAACCAACAGCTCTTTTTCAGGAAAAATATTCTTGAGCAGTCTCACAAGACTGAGTCCTTCATGCTTAATCAACGGTGTGCCAATTTCAATAATATCAATGAATTCACGAGTAGCATTAACCAGGCTGATGGCTTGGTGCGATTCTAATGCATCGATAGCAAGTTGTAGTTTCATCATGATTTCCTTACTTTATGTGCTTATATTTAAATCTAGTCTAGTTTTGTAAGTAATCCAGCCTGATTGGGCTATAAAATATTGGAGAATATTGCAATAAAAGCTAACTAGAAGAAAAATGAGAGAAAAAGGGCTAAATTGATGCGCAAAACGTAGGTAATAACAAGTCGTTGGTTAGTTTTGCAACGAAAAGAGGAAGATTCTTAACTGTTTTCATCATTGTGGTTTTATTGCAGCAGTCTACATTGGTGAATCTTTTCAATTAATCGGCTAGAATACGCGGTTTAAATCAGATGATGACACATGATAGAAATAAACCCAATTACTACGAAACTTGATGATTTGTCACAAAGACTCACTGCTATTAGGGGGTATCTTTGACTACGATACGAAAAAAGATAAATTACAAGAAGTCAGTCGAGAGTTAGAAGATCCAGCCATTTGGGATGATCCTGAGAATGCCCAATCGCTAGGAAAAGAGCGAGTGCAACTTGAAAATGTGGTTGAGAAACTTGATCTTCTGACAAATCAAATCAGTGATACGACTGAGCTTTTTGAGCTGGCTAAATCTGATCAAGATGAGCATATGTTGACTGAAATTCAGTTAAGCTTAAATGAGATTGAGAAAGTTTTGGCAGAACTTGAGTTTAGACGAATGTTTTCTGGTGAGTTAGATCACACTAATGCTTATCTTGATATTCAGTCAGGTTCAGGAGGAACCGAAGCGCAAGATTGGGCTGAAATGTTGCTGCGAATGTATTTGCGTTGGGGGGAGCAAAAAGATTTTAAAGTTGAGATGATTGAAGTTTCACCTGGAGACGTTGCCGGCATAAAAAGTGCCACAGTTAAGTTTGAAGGTGATTATGCTTATGGCTGGTTGCGAACAGAGACAGGAGTGCATCGCCTTGTGCGAAAATCACCGTTTGATTCAGGTAGTCGACGACATACATCATTTGCGTCAATTTTTGTTTTTCCTGAAATCGACGATTCAATTGAAATTGAAATTAATCCAGCTGATTTGCGTATTGACACTTATCGAGCCAGTGGTGCTGGTGGACAACATGTGAATCGAACTGATTCAGCTGTGCGAATCACTCACATCCCATCAGGGATTGTGGTACAGTGCCAAAATCAACGCTCACAACATCAAAACAAAGACAGCGCATTTAAACAATTGCGCGCAAAATTATATGAACTTGAATTGCAAAAACGCCAAGAAGCCACGCAAGCATTGGAAGATAGCAAAGCAGATATTGGGTGGGGGAGTCAGATTCGATCTTATGTGCTTGATCAATCACGAATTAAAGATTTGCGCACTAATATTGAAACCAGCAATACCCAAGCAGTGCTTGATGGTGATCTTGATTCATTCATTGTAGCTAGTTTAAAAACCGGATTATAAAACGCGAGTAATATTATGAGTGAACAAACTTCACAATCACATCCTGATTCAATTTATGAACAAGAATTATTGAATCAGCGTCGAGAAAAACTGCAAAAAATAAAAGAGCAAAGGCAAGCCTTTCCAAATGATTTTCGTCGTGACACAGTAGCTAGTGAATTGCATGATCAATATGCAAATTTAAATAACGATGCACTTGGTGCTATTGATAAAACGTTTAAAGTTGCTGGTCGCATGATGTTGCGTCGTGTGATGGGAAAAGCAAGTTTTGCTACGATTCAAGATGCAAGTGGACGCATTCAATTATATGTGCGTCGAGATGATCTCAAAGAGGGTGTTTATTTCGATTTCAAACAATGGGATTTGGGGGATATCGTTGGAGCAGAAGGAACATTGTTCAAAACGAAAACAGGAGAGCTTTCATTAGCCATCAACGCGATTCAACTGCTATCAAAATCTATTAGACCATTGCCTGAAAAGCATAAAGGACTAACTGATGTTGAAACACGTTATCGACAACGCTATTTAGATTTAATTGCCAATGAGAGTTCGCGAGATGTGTTTGTAACACGTTCGAAAATTGTTGAGGCAATTCGCCAATTTTTTAATCATCGTGAATTCATGGAAGTAGAAACGCCGATGATGCAGATGATTCCAGGTGGTGCGACAGCAAAACCATTCATTACTCATCATAATGCGCTTGATATGCAGCTTTATTTGCGTGTCGCCCCTGAGCTTTATCTGAAGCGTTTGATTGTCGGTGGATTTGAAAAAATTTACGAAATTAATCGTAATTTTCGCAATGAAGGGTTGTCGGCTCAGCATAATCCTGAATTCACAATGTTGGAATTTTATCAGACATATGCTGACTATCATGATCTCATGGATTTTACTGAAGAATTATTCAAATTTATTGCAAAAACTGTGTGCCAGACAGATAAAATTATCTATCAAGGCAAAGAGCTTGACTTTGGTCAACCGTTCAAGCGTTTGGCATTAAAACAGGCTGTTTTGGACTATAATCCTGATTTGAATGCGTCTGATGTTGATGATTTTGAGACATTGAAAAACTATGCGACTAAGCTTGGTGTTTCTGTTAAGGATTCATGGGGAATTGGTAAAATCCAGTTGGAAATTTTCGAAAAAACCGGTGAGCATTTACTAGAGCAGCCAACATTTATTACGCAGTTTCCAACTGAAGTATCACCACTTGCCAGACAAAATGATGCCAATCCAGAAATTGTTGATCGGTTTGAGTTGTTTATTGTTGGACGTGAAATTGCTAATGGTTTTTCTGAGTTGAACGATCCTGAAGAACAAGCAAGACGGTTTCATTTGCAGGTGCAAGAAAAAGATTCTGGTGATGATGAAGCCATGCACTTTGATAATGATTATATTGTTGCCCTGGAACATGGAATGCCACCAACAGCAGGCGAGGGAATTGGGATTGATCGTTTAGTTATGCTGTTTACTGATTCCCCATCAATTCGCGATGTATTACTGTTTCCATATATGCGGTTTGTGTATCAAGAATAACAACACTGAGGATTGATCATGCAACATGAAATTCAATGGGTAACAAGTAAAGATAATAAGCAGTTATTTTTAAGGCGTTGGTTTGACCCTTCGCGTCAACCACGTGCAATCATTCATATTTCTCATGGTATGGGTGATCATAGTGCTCGTTATGAAAAACTTGCAGAAAAATTAGTTCAACTTGATTGTGTGGTGTTTGCAAATGATCATCGTGGTCATGGTGAGACTGGAAAGAAAGATTTACTTGGGCATTATGCCGATAAAAATGGTTGGGAATTATTGATCGATGATTTAGATCGGCACATGAATGAAGCACGTAAATATCATCCAACTCTCCCCGTTATTTTGTTAGGACACAGTATGGGGTGCGCAATTGCGCAGGCTTATGCAATTGACCATGGTGAGAAATTAGCTGGCCTGATTTTGTCGGGACCAAATTATGGTATGCCTGCCTTTTTTGGTGCAGTGCAATTGGTTGCAAAAGCAGAGGGATTACGAATTGGTAATCGTACTCCCAGCAAATTAATCAATCATTTATCATTTAGTTCGTTTAACAACCGGTTCAAGCCCAGTCGTACGGAATTTGATTGGTTGAGTCGAGATCATAAACAAGTGGATTTGTATGTTGATGATCCTTGGTGTGGTTTTATGTGTACGCCACAACTATGGTCAGATTTTTTAGGCGGTTTAAAGCAAATTTTTCAGCATAAAAATCAGCAAAAAATTCCTAAAGATTTGCCGATTTA
>JAUIKI010000001.1 GCA_030430875.1 Gammaproteobacteria bacterium
GAAGCACAGGCGTTGCGCCAGCAGCAAATTGAATTTCTGCCATAGAGAGAAAAGAGCGACGCACTCCATCCCATAAGTAATCTGTCATGGGGTAATCTAAAACTGGGGAGCCGTCACTGCGAAGCTCGACAGTCCCACCTTGACTTTGTTCATGAAAGCCGTCGCGAAGCAATCCAATAATCGCGTGGATATATGGAAATTTCTTCATATTCTCGGTTAATGTTTTTCCATGATAGCCAAGTGATGCTGCACTGAGTGCTGGGTGTAGTGGTGGAACTTCGAGTTTATAACCTGCTGGTCCAGTGACGCCTTGCTTCCATTGAAATTCGTCACTATAAATTGATTGAGGTGCACCGTAATAGCCTTCAACTTTTTCAGGCATCACCGCAAACGCAAGATTGACTGGATGTAGAAATGTACGTTTACCAATTTGTTTATGAGGATCAGGTATTTTTGATCGCAGAAGTATGCCAGGATTGTTGATGGCACCGCCTGCAAGAATAAAGTGATTTGCTTTGATGGTGAGTCGAGCAGTTGCTGGGCTGCCTGCTTGATTCATTGGTGAGCATACTAAGTGGCTAACATTTTTTTCATCAAAGCTTAGTGTATCAACTCGGGCATGATGAATTAATGTTGCGCCATTAGCTAATGCAGTTGGTATGGTTGTGACCAGCATGGATTGTTTTGCGTTAGTTGGGCATCCCATTCCACAGTAACCTAAATTCCAACAGCCTTTGACATTGCGAGGAATTACTTGCCAATCATAACCTAGTTTTTCACATCCTTGCTGTAAAACATCATTATTTTTGTTTGGTGTTACTTGCCACTTTTCAATATTTAGGCGTTGCTCACGTTCACTAAACCACGGTGCCATTTCTTCATCTGAAAACCCTTTGAGCTGGAAATTATCAGTCCAGTGATCTAATGTTTCAGCAGGAGTTCGAAAACTTGATGTCCAGTTGACTGTTGTGGAACCGCCGACACTACGCCCTTGTAATATCGAAATGGCATTATCTTTTGTCGCACGAGCGGAGGCTTCTTGATAAAGTGATCCGTAAGCTGTGAGCTCGTCCATGTTGAAGTCACTTGATGTTTTCAATGGGCCTTCTTCTAGCATGATAACCTTAATGCCACGGCTGGAAAGAATTTCCGCAGCTGTGCCTCCACCTGCGCCTGTCCCGACAATCACCACATCAGCTTCATAGGTTGTTGGTGTATTCAGTGCAGATGCATCAATGATCTTCCAACCTTGTTGAATGCCATCAGAATAAATATTATTAATTGCCATAGTATATTACGTGATTTTAGGTGGGCCAGCATAGCCAATAGAGGCCCAGTTTTCTGAACTACCATACCAGATGGATGGAATGAGTTGAGCCAAGGCGTTATATGCAAGATTCAGTTGTCCAATCCGGCTGTTGCGCCAGTTAAATAAAAACTGATCAATTCTTTCTGGAGGAGTTTTCTCCCATCGTGACCAAATGCCTGCCGCAAGTATGCGAGTAATTGGCATACTGAGTAAATCAAATAGCTGCATAATTTGTTGTCGATTCGCTGGTGAAAAATTATTCAGAGCTGTTTCAAGATTATGAATAAGTATATCGATAGATTGGACCTGTTTCGCTTTCGAAACAGGGAGTGCCCCAGCTAGAATTACTGGAATTAACGCTTGTAATATAATGACGTCCATGGGACGAAATAAGCTGAAGTTATTGGTTGCATCAGGCTGTTGTTTGACTTGGTTTAGGTATTGAATGGTAGCTGTTGAAGCAACTGCAGCCGTTGTTCCCCAAAAACTGTATTTTAAAAAGCGTCTGCGTGAAACAAGCTTACGGTTGAGTGACGTTTTTCCGGGTCTTATCACGTTTTTTTTGTTCATTGATGGTTGCTATGTTTATTATTTAAGTCCGAATGTGTCTAATTCTGCCATAATTATTAAATTCGCTTCAAGCAAAGTTTTGGAGACTACATTTAAAATTGTGAGTTGAAAGAGGTAAACTATTTGTGCAATGATTATACGTTTGTTGCATGTAAGCTTATAAATTGCGGTACAATTGCCGGCCAAAACCTCTAGAATGGTTGACAAAATTAAGATGTTTTTCCCAATAATGAGACGCTGTTACCATACATGAAAGACATATTTTTTCAAACATTTCGTCGTATTCTGTTTTTCTGGGTCAGAACCAAAGTTGCGGATGATGCCATTCAGTCGCTGGGGTTAGATCCAGAAAAACCCATTTGTTATGTGTTGGAGCGACGGTCCCTGTCGGATTTAGCAGTCTTGGAGCAAGAATGCATTAAGGTTGATGTTCAGCGGCCTTACGCAGGGCTAGATAGGGATGGCTTATCAGAAAAGCATGCTTTTTTCTTCCTGCATGAGCCTGAAAAGATGCTTCGTTTTTCTACGCAAAAATCGAACAAAAGATATTCAGATCGACTGGTTAATCTATTGGAGCTAGTGCAATCAACTGAGCATCTTGATGTTAAGCTTGTTCCGGTTTCTATATTTTGGGGACAAGCGCCGCAAAAAGAGAATTCTATTTTAAAAGCATTGTTGTCAGATAATTGGCGTGTTACTGGCCGGTTGAGAAAATTTTTTGTTATTTTGTTCCAAGGAAGAAATGTTTTTGTTGAGTTTAATAAAGCTATTTCATTGAAACAATTACTAGATGATGGGCTTGAACTTGAGCATACAGCGAGGAAACTCAGTCGAGTTTTGAGAGTGCATTTTCGGCGTACCCGAACAGCTGTCTTGGGTCCGGATTTGTCGCATCGACGCACATTGATGAATGAACTTTTACAAGCAGATCTGGTGCAAGCTGCAATTGAAGAGCATGCACAACAAGAGGCAGTTACAATCCAAGATGCCGAGAAAAAAGCGCGTCGTTATGCGAATGAAATTGCTTCAGATATATCTCATGGCGTCGTACGTTTTTTTGATATTTTACTAACGTGGCTTTGGAACCGTCTTTATGCTGGAATTGAAGTTAATTATATTGATCGAGTAAAAGCTGTTGCAAAAGAGTATGAAATTGTTTATGTGCCATGTCATCGCAGTCATATGGATTATCTCTTAATGGGGTATGTTTTATATTATAACGGCTTGAGTCTTCCTCATATTGCAGCGGGAAAAAATTTAAATATGCCTATTGTTGGATCACTTTTACGGCGTGGTGGTGCTTTTTTTATGCGTCGTAGTTTCAGCGATGATGCACTTTACAAAGTAGTATTTAACGAATATTTACACTTAGTATTCAGCAAAGGTCATTCAATTGAATATTACATTGAAGGAGGACGTAGTCGAACGGGTCGATTATTGAATCCGCGAACAGGTATGTTGATGATGACGTTGCAGAGTTTTCTACGCGACCCAAAAAGACCCATTGCTTTTGTGCCAGTACATTTGGGATATGAGAAAGTTTTTGAAGGTAGAACTTATTTAAATGAATTAAAAGGAAAAACGAAAAAGAAAGAATCAATTACTGGTATCTTTCAAGCGATGCGTAGATTAAAAATTTCTCTTGGAAAAGTTCGAGTGAATTTTGCTGAGCCTATATTGCTTGATCAGTTTTTACAGCAGCATCAAGCCGATTGGCCTGCTTTGCGACAAGATATGGTTGCTAATCCTGCTGAAAACCAACATCCAGAATGGGTTGCTGCGTTAAGCAAACAATTGGCAATAGAAATTGTTAAACGAATTAATCAGTCAGCTGCGATGACGCCAATATCTTTAGTGGCTTTAGTGTTGCTATCGATGCCCAAACAATCCATGGATGAAAGGGCTCTGATTCATCGCTTAGATGAGTTGGTAGGATTATTTCGAGCAATACCTTATCATTCAGATGTGACATTGCCAGAGGGGAATGGTCGTGAATGGTTAGATTATGTAGAAACAAAAATGAAAGTTGTTGTTCGTCAAGAGCATGAATTGGGTGATATCATTTGCCTTGAAGGCACAAATGCAGTGTTAATGACGTATTACCGCAATACTATTTTGCATCTTTTCGCACTGCCGGCGCTACTTGCTTGTTTTTTTCTGCAAAATCGTTCGGTGTCTAGACAAAAAATTGTTGCGACCAGTGCTTCAATTTATCCTTATCTTCAAGCAGAGCTATTTTTGCCTTGGACAATTGAAGAAGCAACTGCTTTGTTTGAACAATGGCTGGATTGTTTTGTTGAAAAAAATCTTTTGTGCTATGAAGATGGTAAGCTGCGACGCGCCCCGACAAATTCTGTCGAATTCTCACTGATTTTAGTATTGGGTCAAACAGTTATTCAAACCTTAGAGCGTTATTACATCACGTTGTCATTAATTCAGAACAGTGACAATGGTAAAATTAAAGCAGAAGATTTAGAAAACCAATGTCATATGATGGCCCAGCGCATGTCAATGCTCCACGGATTCAATGCGCCAGAATTTTTTGATAAATCGTTATTTAAAAATTTTATTTTAATGCTGAAGAAAACCCAGGTGTTACAAGAAAATTCACAGGGTTATTTGGTCTACGCGGATGAGTTAGCTGAAATGGTTAAAAGCGCAAAACTGATTTTGCGCTCTGAAGTTCGGCAAAGTATCAAGCAAGTAACCAGTTTGCGCTAAGTCTCTTTATTTAATTTCGAGTGTAATCTCATCAGTTAAGAACTTATGTATATTCTCAAAAAAATAGACATAAAATGGAGCCATTTCTACATGCTTAAGTTGTGCATGATATTGATACGATTTTTCACCAAGTGTATCAACACAGCCATTGAATAATAAAACCTGTCTATCATGGATTTCGGTTTGATGAAAAATGCCATATCTATTCTTGTTAAATGGCGGTTTGTGGAAGAGTGTGAACCCATTTTTTGATGATGAGATCACCTTTATTTCATCGGTAAGGATATGCATGAAAGGCGATATTGTATTTTGACCAAAAATTTCTTCTGCAAGCACAGTAGTTTGAGGGTTTGTCGGTAGCTTTTTAGCGCCATTCATAACAGCAGCTATTTTTTTCTGATCAGTGGTGAGTGAAAATAAGCATTCCTCTTGATAGGTTTCAAAGTGATAGGTTTTGTTATCGTCTAAGTCATCAATAATTGCTTTCAGCTGATTAGTCGCCGAGAAAAGAACTTTTCTTTCGACATTAGACAGAGATTCCCAGTAATCATCCCAAGTAGGGGAGCTTGATGTTTTATCAGCCAGTAAATTTTTTGCCATGCGAATTTTTTTGAGATTATGTTTGATCCGTTCAGTTTGATTGCTTTTAATGTCTTTATTAAAAGATTCCTCAGAGATATAAATTAAAAAACTTGTTTGTTCAGGTAAATATTTGAAATATATGGTATTTGTTTCTCTGAAACTATCTTCAAAAATCACACTATGGTCATCAAAGTAGACGATGTCATAGTCTGTAAGTTGGCTTTTAAGTCCTTCGATGGCGATTGCAGTGGGATCATCCGTTTGAATGAGTAAGATTTGTGACAGATTTCCATAAGGATGAATATGATTTTCTAGCTCGATGTTGAATAAAATATTGGGGTTGCCATAAAGTTCTAGTTTATCTAATTGATAGAAAAACATTCTGTCATCATAAGAAGCTTCATAGTGAAATGGCAAATATAGTTCAAGATTAGTAACTGTGACCGGGTATGAAACCGTTGGTTTCGCAAAAAATGCGTCAAGCTCAGCTGGATCAAGTTTGACAGTATCAACTGGTTCATTGTTCACACGCATTTCAATGTTGTTCAGCAATTCATTTGTTGGTGTTGTCGATTGTAAACGTTAGCTTATTTTTATGCATAGTGGCTTCTTTTGGATAGATTTAAGGAATATGGTGACGTTAGCATTTAAATATGCAGAAAATATTATGCAAGCTATGAATGTTTGAGACATGATGGCAAATAAATTGAGGTTTTTGCACTAAAACAACAGTGATAAAAAATTAGGTAACATTTTTTTGATGAAGATAAATTTAGGTTCAAATGTCTTGAAAATCTCATACTCTGCTAGATATTCCTGATAGTTGAGCAATATTCCTGAATTCCAGCAAAATATTCCTGAGTATTCTATTTGGCTATCATAGTAATTCGACGTATAGTAATGTCATCGAGGATGTGGCGACAATGTTGATAAAATCTTTGAGCAGTTCTCTCCCTTAGCCGTGCACTTAGGTGTGCGGCTTTTTATATTTTCCCATTTGTGACATGTCATTTAACGATCAGTTAACTACCAGTTTTCTGAGAAAATCTATTTGCTGTGTATCAATAGTTATCTCAAAAGTCTCTTGTTATGAATATGGCAGATAAATATCAAATCGTGTTGTTTTACCATAGAGCTGAAAATTAGGTTTTTCATCAATTGCGAGCGGTGCTTTTTTCGGGCGTTTTATTACTACACGTTTTTTCGCGATGCTTCTTCCTGATTGAATCAGTGATTGAATGGCTTGATCGGCTCCTAAAAAATGTTTCAGGTACTGCATGTCTTTGTTTACAAGCGCCGATTTTTTGGTATCAGGAAACATGGGGTCAATGTAGACGACATCAGGGCAGTTGTGTGCTTCTAAGAGGGTTGGCAGATAATCGGTAGAATCAGCATGAACCAATGTCATCCGACTGATGATTGGTTCAAATTCAGGATTGGCAGATGCTCGTGTGAATGCATCGTCAAGAAGCGCAAATATGACTGATGAGCGTTCAATTAAGGTAACCTTGCAGCCAAGACTTGCAAGAATAAAGCTATCTTTGCCAAACCCTGCAGTGGTATCGAGGATGTTTGGTTTGTCTGAGGACCTAATGCCTATGGCTTTTGCCAAGGACTGGTTTAAACCACCGCCATGCAAGCGGCGATACTGAAGTTGCTTATCACTAAAGTCAATGATCAGCTTACTACCATCAGGTTGTTGCAGAGCCAGTCCTTCTGTATCGAGACTTAGCCAGAAATCTTGGCGTGGCGTGCCGGTTTTTTGTGATAGGCAGCTGAACTCAAAACGATCTGCTAATCGGTTTGCTTCCTCCAAAAAATGATCGGATGCTGGAATAATTTGCACTGTTGGTGAAATCTAACCCATTAGAGAATATATCGACTTAAATCTTCATCCTCTGCTAGTTCTCCTAATTGCTGATCAACATAGTCTGCAGTGATTTCGAAAGGTTCCCCTGCTTGTTTCGCGACCAAGTCGGTAGCATCGTAAGAAATTTCTTCTAGTAGACGTTCCATTACCGTATGTAGTCGTCTTGCACCAATATTTTCAGTGGTTTCATTCACCTGCCAAGCAATTTCAGCAACACGTTTGATGGCATCCTCAGTAAATGAAAGCGTTAAATCTTCTGTTGCAATTAATGCTTGATATTGTTTGGTAAGTGACGCGTTTGGCTCCGTTAAAATGCGCTCAAAATCTTCAGGTGAGAGTGCTGTTAACTCCACACGAATGGGTAGTCGCCCTTGCAGTTCAGGAATTAAGTCGGATGGTTTGGCAAGATGGAAGGCACCCGATGCGATAAACAGAATATGATCTGTTTTAATCATGCCATATTTAGTGTTGACAGTAGAGCCTTCAATTAATGGGAGTAAATCGCGTTGTACCCCTTCTCGGGAAACATCAGCACCTGCGTATTCAGAGCGCTTGGCAACTTTATCAATTTCGTCGATAAATACAATGCCATTTTGTTCGACAGATTGAATGGCTTCACTGCGTAATTCTTCTTCGTTAACAAGTTTGGCTGCTTCTTCATCAGTCAGTCGTTTTAAGGCTTCTTTAATGTTCATTTTGCGTTGTTTGCGTCGACCAGTGTTCATGTTTGAAAACAAGTTTTGTAATTGACTGGTCATTTCCTCCATGCCTGGAGGGGCCATAATTTCGATACCAGCGGGATTGTCAGCGATATCTATCTCAATTTCTTTATCATCCAAATCACCTTCACGCAATTTTTTTCGAAACAGTTGTCGAGTGGCGCTTTCTTTTTGGGTGTCATCATCAGTGTGTTCCCTTGCTTGAGGCAGTAGCTCATCAAGAATACGTTCTTCTGCAGCATCTTTTGCATGATGCAGCATTTTTTGCATCTTATCTTCACGTAGCATTTTAATAGCGTAGTCAATTAAGTCGCGAATGATTGATTCAACATCGCGACCCACATAACCAACTTCAGTAAATTTAGTGGCTTCTATTTTAATAAAAGGCGCATTGGCGAGCTTAGCTAATCGACGAGCAATTTCTGTTTTTCCAACGCCCGTTGGTCCAATCATTAAAATATTTTTAGGTGTCACCTCATTCCCTAATGTTTCATCAATTTGCATGCGGCGCCAACGGTTTCGTAATGCAATCGCAACCGCACGTTTTGCTGCTGTTTGGCCAATAATATATTTATCCAATTCATGGACGATCTCACGAGGGGTCATATTTGACATAATTAGTCAGTCACTCTTAGTAAGTTAATGTTTCGATGGTGTGATTTTGATTCGTGTAGATGCAGATATTGCCTGCAATGCCTAAGGATTTCTCCACAATAGATTTTGCATCTAATTCGGTGTTTTCGATCAGAGCACGAGCAGCTGATTGAGCATAAGCGCCACCTGATCCAATAGCAATTAAGTTGTCTTCTGGTTCCACAACATCACCATTACCAGTGATAATCAGAGAATTAACCTTGTCAGCCACTGCAAGTAGCGCTTCAAGACGTCGCAACATGCGATCAGTTCGCCAATCTTTAGCAAGTTCGACCGCAGCACGCAGTAAATTACCCTGGTGTTTTTCAAGTTGGGCCTCAAAGCGTTCAAATAG
Organism: Gammaproteobacteria bacterium; assembly: GCA_030430875.1. Classification (GTDB taxonomy): domain Bacteria; phylum Pseudomonadota; class Gammaproteobacteria; order Pseudomonadales; family JAUIKI01; genus JAUIKI01. Next base: position 8,760 of record JAUIKI010000001.1, read on the forward strand.
CGTGAACGCATCTGCTGTGCCGCCTGCAAATCCTGCTAAAATTTTGTTTTGATAAAGTCGTCGGACTTTTTTGGCATTAGATTTCATGACGATGTGACCGAGTGTGACTTGTCCGTCACCGCCGATAACGACGGTATTATTGCGTCTGACTGAGACGATGGTAGTACCATCAAATTGGGGTAGGCTCATAGTGATTTCATATTGAGTTAGATTGATGAATAGTATGTAATGAGATTCCTGTAGCAAAGTTATAACGATAAAAAATGGTTGAAAAGTGCCGGTCTTGTGCATTAGGTTGGCTATTTTTTCTGATTTTTTCTTTCACTGTCCTTTACTGCAAATGTCTCAGTTTGATTACATTAGCTTTCAAGAAGTTCTGCATTTTATCGCTTATTTTTGCGGAAATTTTGATTTTTAAGTCAAAATTCACTAGAAATGGCGTAAATGGAAAATTATCAAGCTGATAAGCTGAAAGTTATGGGGATGATTTTGCAGAGTTCAAGTTATGGCTTGAGTTTTAGTAGTAATGTTTCAATATTGGCATTGGTCAACATCGTTTGAGCTTTTTGAGTCGTTTGAGTTGTTTTAAATGGACCGACTTGAACGCGATGCCAAGTTTCACCTTGTCTGACAGAAACAGTTTGCACTTTGGCTTCCAGGCCCATGAGTAGTAGTCTTGCTCTGAGTCGATCCGCATCTGCAGCATTGCGAAATGAGCCTGCTTGTAGCATGTAAGTGATTGATTCTGTTGATTCTGGTGTGCTAGGAGTTGTAACCATTTCATCATGGCTTGGGACAATCACCTCACTTTCTGGTAATAGTGTATAGAATTCAAAATAAGTCTCTTCCGCTTGTTTATCTGGTGTGGGTGCATCTGGTTCGGGGTTTTTTGTTGCTTGAGTCTCGGTTTCTGTGGAGGAGGGTTTTTTGTTATCCACCTTTGGTTGATTTTGTGTACTAGATTGCTGATTTTGGGCAACAATAGTTTGGCTGCTAGGCTTATCATCAGATGATGAGATAATAAAAAAGGCCAAAATAGCAACGATGAAGCCACTGGCCATGCCATACATCAACATTAGCCAATTTGGAGTGGATTTCTTTACAGGTTTCCGGGTAGTTGGTTTCTTCTTTTTGGAACGTTTTACGTAATCATGCGCCACAGAGTGTTTCTCTATATGTTAAGGGTTAACAATTGCATTATCACAGCTATCTTCAAAATTAGGGTTTCTACTCAATTCATGCTTGTTGAGACGATTGCACTCAGACTATGATAGAAAAAACTGTCCGGAATACATGCTATATAAGAATGACTGTTGCTCTTATTCTGGCTATCTCAAAAATGCTTTTCTAAAGAGGGCACTAGTCTGCCTTCATCATTGATTTTTTTCAACCGTTTTGCCTTTATATTTTGCTTTAAATCCATAATCAAACCATTTGGGATCCCTATAATGAAACGATAACGGCAAAAATAGAGATTAAAAATCTCCGTGTTTTTTGTAAAGTTGACTATATAGTTGGCTATTGTCTGTGTTTTTTGCTGGAATGTTAGCTACATTACCTCAGGAGCAGAAACCCCTAAAATCGCAAGACCATTCGCAATCACTTGTTGAATTGCCATGATTAACAGTAATCGCGCATCGCGAATTTTTTGGTCCTCGACTAAGACTTTGTGAGTGTTGTAGTAGGCATGAAATTGAGCTGACAGTTCTTGTAGGTAGTGAGCAATGATGTGAGGGTCACATTGATTTGCTGCGCTTTCTATGTGCTCAGGGTATTTTGCAATGAGACGCATTAACGAATTTTCCTCTTCTTCAGAAAGCACATTTAGATCATTAATTTGTTCCCAATGCCAGTTGGGGGCAGTGGTCGCGAGGTTGCGCACCACACTTGCAATGCGAGCATGGGCATATTGTATGTAATAAACCGGATTATCTTTGGTGTGTTTTTTTGCAAGTTCGAGATCAAAGTCCAAATGCTGATCAGGTTTTCGCATGACATAGAAAAAACGTGCGGCATCGTTGCTGACTTCTTCTCGCAGTTGACGCAACGTTACGAATGATCCACTGCGTGTTGACATGGATAATCGTTCATTACCACGATAGAGAATGGCAAATTGTACTAGGCGTACATTTAGTTTGTCAGAGCTGCCTGTTAATGCCTGTAATGCAGCTTGAATTCGAGGAATATAACCATGATGATCTGCACCCCAAATATTGACGAGTTGATCATAGCCTCGAGATAATTTATCAAAATGGTAGGCAATATCTGAGGCAAAATAGGTGGGTTGACCGTTTTCGCGAATTACCACACGGTTTTTTGTGTCGCCAAAATCTGTTGCACGAAACCACCATGCGCCTTCTTTTTGATAAAGATAATCAGCTTTTTTGAGCGCAGCAATTGCTGTTTCAAGCTTGGTATTTGTGAGTGATCTTTCCGAAAACCAATGAGTGAAGTCAACACCAAACTCCGTTAAATCTTGTCGAATATCATCCAGAATATTAGAGAGTCCAGCATTAAAAACCACCTGGTAGTTTTCTGCGCCTAAGGTTGATTTTGCCAATGCAATGAGTTGATCCATTGTGCCTTCAGGATCATTCTGAGTAGCTGCTTCACTGGTTAATTCTTCTGGAAAAATATCAGGTGTTGTCATCAATTGTTTGCCATGTTTTTCTGACAGCTCATGCGCAATATCTCTGACATAATCTCCTTGATAAGCATTGTTTGGAAAAGGCACTAGGCAGTGATTACTTTGTAAATAGCGTAGCCAGATACTCAACGCAAGAATATCCATTTGTCGCCCGGCATCATTGACATAATATTCAGTTTCAACATTAAAGCCGACAGTTTTTAATAAGTTAGCTAGGCTGGCTCCGTATGCTGCTCCGCGACCGTGACCAACATGTAGTGGTCCAGTTGGGTTAGCAGAAACAAATTCGATCAGCACTTTTTTATTGTTGCCAACTGTTGATGTTCCAAATTGAGTTTGTTGCATTAATATAGTTTTTAAAAGCTGGTGATAGCTGCTCTTGGCTAAATAGAAATTAATAAAACCTGGTGGTGCAATGTCAATACGTTCGATAGCATCGTTTGCTGGAATATGGTTTTTTATTATCTCTGCAATTTCCAGTGGATTTTTTTTAAGCGGTTTGGCAAGCATCAATGCGATATTGCAGGCAAAGTCGCCATGTTCTTTTGATCTAGTGCGTTCAATAGAAATTTTAGGTAGATCATTTTGATCCAGTGCTAAAGATTGCAGTGATTGGGTGATTAAATTGATAAGTTGTTGTTTCATGATGACTTCGTTTCGTTAAATTGTCCGTGGTGACCCATACCTTGTGTGAATTGTTTGGCGCCTTGTTGAGATTCAAGGCTCGCAATGGTTGCTAGCCCATGGTTGAATTCGTTGGCAAGCGCTGCAGAAAGGTCAAGATTGTGTTGTTCATATGCGCTTTTCCTATCACTTCGCAAGCAGTTTTGCGGGAATGCTTGTAATTGTTTTGCCAATTTTTTTGCTGCTATTAATGCTTGTCCAGTTGGGACTAATCGATTAGCAAGACCTATATTATACGCTTCAAGACTTTCAACCGCACGTCCAGTTAAAATTAGATCCATGGCTCGACTTAAACCGATTAACCTTGGCAGACGTATCGTGCCACCATCTATTAATGGCACACCAAAACGCCGACAAAAAACCCCAAGAATGGCTGATTCATCAATGATTCGCAGGTCGCACCAAAGGGCTAATTCTAGTCCTCCGGCAACTGCATAGCCTGAAATAGAAGCAATGACAGGTTTAGATAATGATAAATGGGTTGGACCCAGTGGGCCGCTGTTTTTTTCATTAAGCGTTGATTGAAATTTGCCATTGGCGACCGTGTTTAAATCTGCACCGGCACAAAAATGTTCGCCTGCACCGGTTAGAATAGCAACTGTTGAATCTTTGTCTTGGTCAAAAGCCAAAAATGCACTGTGTAATGCTTCTGCTGTTTGTGGGCAGATAGCATTCCTTACATCTGGACGATTAATGGTAATTGTCCAGATGCCTTTCTGCTTTTCAATTTGAACCAACATAAAATTTCATTTCTCTAATTAAGGGTTACACGACATCAAGAGGGTCTATATCAATGGAGCAGCGGACACTCTTTGCGTTACTTTTGGTTATTTTAGCATGGATGTTGGCGATTAAACGTAGCAGTAATTGACGTTTTTTGGATTGTAGTAATAAATTTGCTCGATACCTTCCTGCGCGTTTCTCCATGAGAGCAGAAACTGGCCCAAGAAGCTCTATACCATCATGTTTTGCTTGATGTATGATATGTTTTTTGAGTTCAAATAAAAATTGTTTAGCATGTTCTGGCTTGCTAGATTCAGCTCGAATGAGTGCTTGAAAACTAAATGGGGGTAACCCAGCTTCTCGTCGCTCTGTTAATAAATTTTTGGCAGCAGATTTATAGTCATGTTGACGTAGAAAATTAAACAATGGATGTGATGGGTGGTGAGTTTGGACCAAAACTGTCCCAGGATGTTTGCCACGACCAGCTCGCCCAGCTGTTTGGAGAAAAAGCTGAGCCATTTTTTCTGTGCCGCGAAAATCTGCACTAAATAGCCCCGTGTCAATATTCAAGATAACCACGAGTGAAATGGTGGCAAAGTCATGGCCTTTGGCTAGCAATTGCGTTCCAACTAAAATAATTGGTTTTGGTTGCTGCATACGTGCGACGATATTGCCCATCGACTGCTTTTTACGAATAGTGTCTCGATCTACTCGAATAATCTCAGTGGTTGGAAATTGTTTTTTTAGCTCTTCTTCGCAGCGTTCAGTTCCGTGACCAAAGGGACCAACATCATTTTTTTGACAACTTGGACAATGAGTAGGAATAGATTGACGAGCATCACAATGATGGCATTGTAGTTCTAATGGAGAAAAATGTACGGTTAGATTGGCATCACAAAAGTTACATTTTGCTACCCATCCGCAGTGGTGACATAAGAAAATTGGTGCAAAGCCGCGACGATTAATCAACACAAGCACATGTTGTTGATCTTCTAGCTGTATTTTGATGGCTTTGAGTGTGGACTGCGTAAATCCTTCAATCAGTTTTTGATTGCGGATATCAACTAATTGAACAGTGGGTAAGTTAGCATTATTTGCTCGTTTGTCTAAAAAAAGTTGTTGAAATCTTCCTTGCTGAGCATTATGGATACTTTCAAGAGAGGGTGTTGCTGAGCCTAAAATAATGGGAATATTTTCAAGTTGAGCTCGTTTAATGGCGCTATCTCTGGCCGAATAACGCAGTCGATCTTGTTGTTTGAATGAGCTGTCATGCTCTTCATCAATGATGATTAAACCAAGTTGAGGTATAGGTAAAAAAACTGCCGATCGAGTGCCGATCAAAATAGCAAGATTTCCAGTAAAAAGTTCAACCCAGGTGTCATAACGCTCAGTATCATTCAGGTTTGAATGATAAACACCAACGCTTGCGCCGAAACGCTGTTTGAAACGTTGAACAGTTTGTGGAGTCAATCCAATTTCAGGGACTAATATTAAGACTTGTTGCTTGCGAGCAACAATTTGATCAATAACGGAAAAGTACACTTCTGTTTTGCCGCTGCCGGTCACGCCTTGTAGTAATGTACATGAGAATTTAGTTAGTTGCGTTGAAATAGCAATTACGCAGTTTTGTTGCTCGTCAGTGAGTTGCTTTTTTTCACCAGTTAAAGAAATAATTACAGGACTTTTTGGTGTTTCATAAAAACGGACATAGCCTTTTTTTTGCAGTATTTTTAGTGTCTTGAGCTCAATTTCATAGTGTTTTAATTGATCTTGCTCTATGTCATGTTGTTCTTTTAATGTGACCAAGGTTTTTTTTTGTAATAACGCATTAGCGCGAATTTTCGGTAGCATGTCACAGCCCTGCTCAGTGATTTGCCACATTTTATTCATTTGCGGTTGGATGGGTTTCTCGATATTTAGTTTCTTTGGAAGAGCGTAACGAAAAATTTCTCCCATAGGGAAAAAATAGTAATGTGATTGCCATTGATAAAAAGCAATGAGTTCAGGGGAGAAAAGGGGCAACTGATCGATAATTTTTTCTATGGGCTTGAGTTTTTCTGTGCTGATTTGAGAGTTTTCTGTGATATCGGTAATGACACCGACAATTTTTCGCCTGCCAAATGGTGCGATTACACGAACACCTGGTTGTGCCGGCTGAGGAAGAAGGTAATCAAACAGCCGATTCAGGTGCGTTAAAACGGCAACTTTTGCAATTTTTGTCATTACACTACAAGGGGTTGAGGGTTGTCACGGTTCAATAACAAAGCAAGACCGGATTGAAATATAACTCAAGACAGGAGTCTGTGCGACGCTAATTGAGGAGTATAACACGGGTGACTATTTTAAAAGATCGCGTAACAGTTTGAGTTGAATCGCAGACATTTTGTTTGAGTTATTGTTATAATACACTTAACTTGATAATTAAGCATAGTCCATGATTATGAGAGGAACCTTATACATCATTTCCGCACCATCTGGTGCTGGGAAAACAAGCCTTGTTCACGCACTTTGTGAGCATATGCCTAATTTGCAAATATCTGTTTCTAGTACGACCCGAGCAAGGCGGGCCAATGAAGTTGATGGTCAGGATTATCATTTTGTCTCGAAAGACCTGTTTTTAGAACGGGTCAAAGCCGGTGATTTTTTGGAATATGCAGAAGTGTTCGGTCATTTTTATGGCACATCACAATCATGGGTTGAATCGATACTTGATCAGGGACAAGATGTGGTTCTAGAGATTGACTGGCAAGGAGCAGCTCAGGTCCGCAAAAAATGGCCTGGCAGTGTGAGTGTGTTTATTCTTCCGCCATCAAAGGCTGCATTATTAGCACGCCTTAACGCCAGAGGCCAAGACGATGAAACTATCATTCAGGCAAGAATGGCATCCGCTTTGGATCAGATGTCACATTATGCTGAATTTAACTATTTAGTAGTTAATGATGATTTCAGTGTTGCCTTAGCTGATCTTGAAGCGATTGTTCGAGCAGAAAGAATGACTTTGGCGCGCCAACAGTGGAGATTTCAGCCTTTGTTACAGGTATTATTGAACTGATTTGTTAATAAAGCGCAGATTTTATATTGAATGCTTAATGGGTCTCAATATGATTTAATGTTGCCGTTTGTTCCTTCAGACCGACCAATTGTTAAATGAATAATTGCAATTTAATCGTAATCTTTGCTTCAAAGTGGACGACCGTTCCCGATGACTGTTATGTCAACAGTTAGTTGTTATTAACTCCCTTACTGCTGATTGTAACTTGTTTCTTAATGATTTCAGCACAAACTTATCAGCAATCAATTTCTTTTCTGTCAAAAATTCGCTAGAATCAAACTGTGACTAAATAAATGAAGTCTAAACTCGATTGAGAAGGTGTTTTTATGGCTAGAATTACTGTAGAAGATTGCTTAGATAATGTAGACAATCGCTTTGAGTTAGTTTTGTTGGCAACCAAGCGAGCTCGAAATCTTGCAAATCGAGGGGCAACTCCCAAAGTCCCTGAAGATAACGATAAACCAACCGTGATTGCCTTGCGAGAAATTGCATCAGGTTTGATTGATTCAAATACTGTTGATAAACAAGACGTATCCGTAAGCGATGAAAGCGAGCATGTCGAAGAAGAGCAGATCATTGAGTTTTCTCCAAGACCAACTCCAAAAACTGAGAGTGAGTAATCGAGAGTCTTTTGCAAAGCGCTTGATTGTAATCCTGCTAATGAGGTGAGCTTTGCTGCCTGCCGAAGAAGATTTTTTCAAAAATCGTATCAATTATATTTCACCTGAGCATATCGATCAGGTGAAATCTGCCTATCTTTACGCAAAAGAAGCACACGAAGGTCAACAGCGTCGCAGTGGTGAGCCATATATTACTCACCCACTTGCCGTTGCCGAAATTTTGGCAAATATGAATATTGACTACCAAAGTCTGATGGCTGCTATGTTGCATGATGTCATAGAAGATACTGCTGTGACCAAGCATACATTAGCAAAGTTGTTCGGCGAAAAAGTAGCAGAATTAGTGGATGGTGTGAGTAAGCTAGATCGTTTGCAATTTGAGTCATTAGCAGAAGCTCAAGCTGAAAATTTGCGAAAAATGACGATGGCAATGGCAAAAGATTTACGTGTAATTTTAATCAAACTTGCTGATAGACTTCATAATATGCGCACGTTGCATGTATTAACATCTGAAAAGCGTCGTAGAATTGCTCGAGAAACGCTAGAAATTTATGCGCCTATTGCAAATCGATTAGGGATGAATGATGTGCGGGTTGAGTTAGAAGATTTGTGTTTTGCGGCAATTTATCCCATGCGTGCTGAGCGTATTCGACGCGCTGTGAAGTTGGCGCGTGGTAATCGTAGGGAATTACTTGAAAAAATCAAAAAGTCTATTGAAAACTGCCTGCAACGCGAAACATTACAAGCTGAAGTATGTGGGCGAGAAAAGCATCTTTATAGCATGTATCAAAAAATGAAAAGCAAGCACAAATCATTTGCCGAAATTATGGATGTTTACGCATTTCGCATCATTGTCGATTCTGTTGATATGTGCTATCGAGTTTTAGGCGCGGTACACAATCTTTATAAACCGGTTCCTGGGCGTTTCAAAGACTACATTGCAATTCCAAAATCAAATGGTTATCAATCCTTGCACACTATTTTGTTTGGAATGCATGGTGTACCCATTGAAATTCAAATTCGCACACATGCCATGGAGGCTATGGCAAATTATGGAATTGCTGCACATTGGTTGTATAAATCAGAAGAAAAATTAGACGTCAATCATGTTCGTGCACGTGAATGGCTAAAAGGCTTGTTGGATATGCAAAAACAAGCAGGGAATTCACTGGAATTTATCGAGCACATGAAAGTGGATTTATTTCCAGATGAAATTTATGTGTTTACTCCAAATGGAGAAATACTAGAACTTCCAAAAAATTCAACTGCTGTTGATTTTGCTTATGCTGTACATACAGGAATTGGTAATAGCTGTGTGGCATGTCGAATTGATCGAAGGGTGGCGCCATTGAGTACGCAATTACAGAATGGCCAAACTATTGAAGTAATGAGATCAGATAGCGCTCATCCAAATCCAGCGTGGTTAAATTTTGTCGTGACGGCTAAAGCGCGCAGTCATATTCGGCATTACTTGAAGCAAAAACATCAATCTGAAGTGGTAAATCTTGGCAAGCGCATGTTAAGCAATGCCTTAGCGAGTTTTCACAAGGAAATCCATCAACTAGATGAGCAGCATACAAAAAAAGCATTAATACAATTTAATGTTAAGTCACTTGATGAGTTATGTGCTGAAATTGGACTGGGTGTTCGTATGGCCTATTTGGTTGCTATGGCTTTAGTGAATAAATCAGAAACCTCTCAAGAAAAAGCAGCTGCAGCTAAAACTAAACCACTTGCGATTAAAGGTACAGAAGGGTTGGTTATCAGTTATGCAAAATGTTGTCATCCAATTCCAGGTGACCCTATTACTGGACATTTAAGTGTGGGACGTGGCTTGGTGGTGCACACATCTAACTGCAAAAATATTTTGGGAATACTTGAAAACAAAGAAAAATGTTTGGAGATCACTTGGGATGAAGCAGTTTCTGGTGAATTCACGATTGAATTGAAAGTTGAATTAGAAAATGCACGCGGTATCATTGCAGAACTAGCCACCATCATCACTAGCTATGATGCGAGTATTGAAAAAATTGATTTGGCTGAAAAAGATGAAAGAATTAGTAGTGTTCGCTTGACATTGGGAGTGAAAAATCGAGTTCATTTAGCTAATGTTATTAAAAAAATTCGCACATTAAATGTTGTTGAGCGTGTTAGTCGTATCAAAAATTATTCTCAAAAAAAACTGTAAGGAACGTTGATTATGCCAAAAGAAATTATTAATACAGTAAATGCTCCGAGTGCTATTGGCACTTATTCTCAAGCTGTGAAAGTCGGGAAAATAGTTTATTTGTCCGGACAAATTCCATTGGTTCCTGATACTATGGAAATGATTAGCAATGATATTGAGCAACAAATTCATCAAGTGTTTAAAAATCTTTCTGCTGTGGCCGAGGCAGCAGGTGCTGATTTGCAGGCAATGGTTAAACTGAATATTTATCTTACAAATCTTGCTCATTTTCCAGCAGTCAATGAAATCATGAGTCAGTATTTCAAAGAACCTTATCCAGCGCGTGCTGCCATTGGTGTGGCAGCACTGCCGAAAAATGCGCAAGTAGAAATGGATGGCATCATTGATTTAAATGAAGATTATAGCTATTAACCAGTAAATTTTTTTGCTGGTTATTGATTGCTTGAATCTTAGTTTGAAACAAATTCTAGCGCCGTTTCATTTTCATCAACTGCTGGGCCTAATTCATATAAATTACGGTAACCATATTCATATAATGTAATGAAAGTAGGCACGTTTAATGAAACGGCTGTTTTTGTTAGAAAGGCTGGGCTGTTATTCGTGAAATTGTTATTGCAATAAATTAAAATTTTTGTATCTTTGCTAGGAAATATGTCCGCTAAATCGTTTTCAGTGAAATCAGAATAATTCAAATGAACAGCACCTTTGATATGTTTTTGGTTGTAACGATGTTCGCTGCGTGCATCCAAAATAATCGTGCCAGGCTCTTTTGATAACGCAATAAATGTCTCGACATCGACGCGACGTTTTTCCCGAAACGGTTCAACCTCTTTGACAGCTTCAGTAAATCGACCAAAATCAATCTGGGGATTATCTATTTTTTCTTCTCCAAAAGTGTGGGTGCAAACGAACAGTAAAGCCGTGCATAAAATTAGTGATCGTTTCATTTGAACTCCTAATCAGGTTTGATCTAAAAGTGATTGACCGGATAACTATAACCAGAATCAAAGAAACAATTGTCAGCAGAATGTCAAAAAATGTAAAAAGAGTGTAATGTTTTCTGTGATTTCACATCGTTCTTCCTTATAATGCCGCATGATTAATCTTCGTGAAGTTTCTCTCAGGCGTGGAACGCAATGCCTGTTAGATCATATCAATTTAATATTTTATCCTGGGCGTCATATTGGCCTAATTGGGCAGAATGGCTGTGGAAAATCCAGTTTATTTCAGCTGCTTTTGGGTAAATTGCAGGTAGATAGCGGTGAACTGTCCATTCCGAACAATTGGCGAATTGCGCACATGGCGCAAGAAGTCTCAGCCAGCACGCGATCAGCAGTGGACTATGTGTTGGATGGTGATCTCAGGTTGCGAGAAATCCAGGCATTGATTGCCAAAGCCGAAGCATCGGGTGATCATGACGCTTTAGCGCATGCCTATTCTGATTTAGATGAAGTTGATGGATTTAATGCGCATTATCGTGCTGAACAATTGCTTCATGGTCTGGGTTTTACTCAAGATCAAGTGAATGATTCGGTTAACAGTTTTTCCGGTGGATGGCGGATTCGATTGAATCTAGCACAAGCACTCATGAGTCCTTCTGATTTAATGCTGCTTGATGAGCCCACAAACCATTTAGATATGGATGCGATTGTTTGGCTAGAGCAGTGGCTGAAAGTCTATCAAGGTACCTTGATTTTAATTTCACATGATCGGGATTTTCTGGATAATATCGCTGATGATATTGTGCATATTGAAAAACAAAATGCCATCAGTTACAGCGGTAATTATTCAGATTTTGAACGACAACGTGCAGCGCGTCTTGCCGAACAGCAATCAATGTTTGTGAAACAACAGCGCAGAATTGAAGAAATTGAACAATTCGTTAATCGTTTCAAAGCAAAAGCAAGCAAGGCTAAGCAAGCACAAAGTCGAATCAAAGAATTGGAGCGTATGGAGCTGATTGGCCCTGCGCATGTCGATTCACCGTTCCATTTCCGTTTTCGTGAAGCAGACAAACAATCCACGCCATTAATTAATTTGTCACAAGCATCATTGGGCTATAAAGAGGCGCCTATTTTGACAAATATTAACGTAAGTGTTGCACCTGGTGCGCGCATTGGTTTACTGGGTCCGAATGGGGCAGGGAAATCAACGCTGATTAAGTCTTTGGTGGGTGAGCTTGACTTATTAGCTGGTGAGCGTATTTGTGGCGAACATTTGAAAATTGGTTATTTTGCCCAGCATCAACTGGAAGCACTCGATGTGAATGCCAGTGCAATGCTGCATATTCAGCGGTTGTCACCACGAGCTACTGAGCAATCGATTCGTGCGTTTTTGGGTGGTTTTAATTTTCAAGGTGATAAAGCCTTGGAGCCGATCATGCCGTTTTCTGGTGGAGAAAAAGCGCGGTTAGCCTTGGCCTTAGTCGCTTGGGAAAAGCCTAATTTATTGTTGCTTGATGAACCTACGAATCATCTGGATTTAGAAATGCATTATGCCTTGTGTGAAGCCTTACAAGATTATGCTGGTGCGTTGATTATCATCTCTCACGATAGATATTTGTTGCGTAACACGGTGGATGAATATTGGCGAGTATATGGTGGAGAAGTTGTGCCATTTGATGGTGCATTGGAAGATTATCATCAATGGATACAAAAAGAATTGCAGCAAACACAAGCAGTGAAACAAAAAAAGATAGCATCATCTGATAATAAGAAATTGGATAAAAAAGCGCAGCGACAGCAAAAATCACAGCATCGCGAATCATTATCTGTTGCAAAAAAGCAACTTAAAAAACTTGAACATCAAATGGAAAAAGCAAAGCAAGAAAAAGAAGCAGTTGACGCTGAGCTTTCTGTTGAGGATATTTATCAAGCTGAAAATAAAGTACAACTACAAAATTTGCTGAAAACACAAGCCAATATTACTGCTCAAATGGCAAAATTTGAAGATCAATGGGTTGCATTAAATCTAGATATTGAGACTCTAGAAAAAGAATAGCCATCAAAAAGACTCAATCATTTTTCATTGAATTCTCGATGGTAGGGGATGAGTTTTTTGCAAAAGGGGCGGTGGAGTGTTGCTATGAAACCATTGCAATAAAAGGCAGTGATTTTGGCATAAAAATATTGCTAGTTAGAAAAAACCAACAATATTTTTATGGGATTGATTCAATAGGATTAAAATCTGATTATTCTTGATGAGATAATCCAACAGCCTCTTGCTGTTTTACCAATAGCTGCTGGATACCTGATTTAGCAAGCCCTAACATGGATTGAAACTGTTCTTCAGAGAATGGTCCGGCTTCGGCAGTGCCTTGCACTTCGATAAATCCACCGTGGCCTGTCATGACGACATTCATGTCAGTTTCAGCAGTGGAGTCTTCGGCATAATCAAGATCAAGCACTGCTTCACCTTTGTAAACACCCACTGAGACAGAGGCAATCCATTGTAAAAATGGTTCACGCTTGAATTTGAATTTTTGTTTCAGAAAATTGACAGCATCAAATAGGTCAACACAGCCACCAGTGATTGATGCAGTACGTGTGCCTCCATCAGCTTGAATGACATCACAATCAATCGTGATTGTGTTTTCGCCGAGTCGTTTCAAATCAACAGCGGCTCGCAATGAACGACCAATGAGGCGTTGAATTTCCATGGTTCGTCCTGTCTGTTTGCCTCGAGCAGCCTCTCGATCTGTGCGTGAACCAGTAGCACGTGGCAACATGCCATATTCTGCTGTTACCCAACCTTGCCCTTGTCCTTTTAAAAATCGTGGTATGGAGTGATCAACGCTGGCAGTGCAAATTACTTTCGTGTCACCGAATTCAACCAACACAGAGCCTTCAGCATGTTTGGTATATTGTCGTGTGATTTTGATGTCTCGCAAATCACCAGGTTCTCGGGTACTTGGGCGTAAAAATGCCTTATTTAGTTCGTTTTTCCAATCAGTTGTCATTTTTTTACTCTTACTGGGAATTTTTATTTAAATTTTTTGCGGCAGTGAGGACCTCGTCAACATGCCCTTCGATTTTCACTTTGCGCCATTCTTGTCTCAAAACACCTTTTTGATCGATTAAGAATGTACTGCGCTCAATGCCGCGGACTTGTTTGCCATACATGTTTTTCATTTTCATCACATCAAACAATTGACAGAGCTCTTCATCTGGATCACTGATCAAATCAAAAGGAAAACAATGCTTGGTTTTGAAATTTTCATGTGATTTTGTGCTGTCACGTGAAATACCAAAAATCACTGTGTTTGCACGCTTAAATTTCGCATGATTATCACGGAATTCTTGACTCTCAGTTGTGCATCCTGGGGTGTTGTCTCGCGGGTAAAAATATAAGACGACTTGTTTGCCCTGAAAATCGCTGAAATCAATCGATGTATCTGCCCCAATTTTAGCACTAAAATTGGGGATGGCTTGATCTAACTGGATTGCTTTCGTCATGATTTTTCCTCACAGTTAAAACTCGTTAGGTGGAAGGGGGTAGAAATCAGGGTAGTCTTTGCGATTGACCCCGGTGTCAACGGCTGCTCTGGCAACGGCTGCTGAAACCACAGAAATGAGTCGACCATCTAATGGTTTTGGAATGATGTAATCACGGCTAAATTCCAGATGATCAAGCTCATAGGCGTCTAGTACAGCTTGTGGAACCGGCTCTTTTGCAAGGTTTCTCAGCGCATGAACGGCAGCAATTTTCATGGCGTCATTAATGCGAGTTGCGCGAACATCCAAAGCGCCTCTGAAAATGAAAGGGAACCCAAGCACATTGTTGACCTGATTGGGGTAATCTGATCGACCGGTTGCCATGATCAAATCATCTCGCGCTTTTAGCGCCAGTTCTGGTTTAATTTCTGGGTCAGGGTTTGAGCAAGCAAAAACAATGGGTTTATCAGCCATGGTTTTTAACATGTTCGGTGTTAATAAATTAGCACCAGACAAACCAATGAAAACATCGGCGCCATCAATAGCGTCTGTCAAACTGCGCTTGTCAGTTTTATTGGCGAAGGCTGCTTTATATTGATTTAAGTCATCGCGCTCTGAGTGAATCACTCCTTTACGATCTAGCATATAAATATTAGTTGGCTTTGCTCCTAAATTAACCAATAGCTTCATACAAGCAATGGCAGCAGCACCAGCACCAAGACACACAATTTCGGCATCCATGAGTTTTTTACCTTGTAATTCCAAGGCATTAATGAGACCTGCAGCAGTTACAATAGCGGTACCATGTTGATCATCATGAAAAACAGGGATATTGCAATTTTCAATGAGCGCTTTTTCAATTTCAAAGCATTCGGGCGCTTTGATGTCTTCCAAATTGATGCCACCAAAGGTATTAGCAATTCGGCTGACGGTGTCAATAAATGCTTGTGGGCTTTCAGAATCCACCTCTATGTCAAACACATCGATATTTGCGAAACATTTGAATAGCACGCCTTTACCTTCCATCACCGGTTTGCTGGCCAATGCACCAAGCTTTCCTAAGCCTAAAATGGCACTGCCATCTGAAATAACAGCGACTAAATTGCCTTTGCTGGTGTAGGTATAAGCATTTTCAGGGTCTTTGGCAATTTCCCAAACAGGTTCTGCAACACCTGGACTGTAGGCCAGTGCCAGATCACGTGCAGTTTTAGTCGGTTTGGTGATTTCAACGGAGATTTTTCCGGGTTTTGGTTTGGCATGGTAGTCCAATGCTGCTTGACGAAGGTCGTTACTCATATAAAGATTCCATTTGAAGTTAAACGAAGACCGTAAAGGATATAGAAAAGCAGCTTTTCCAGCAAGTGTTTGTCAAGTGCTTATCTGGATGAAATCTTGACACTAAACAGGGTAAAGCATATAGAATGTATTTTCCAACGCTTCTTTTTGGGAGCGTCGAAAGCATCTTGCCACTGATATTATTTGGCTCAGTATGCTATTTGATGGCCATTTCTATTAAATGACAGGATCAAGATGATTGAGAACAACATCATGTTAGCCAAGAATTGCGTTGTGTCCTATAATTCTGGGTGTTTACTTCAGAAGATACATAACTTTTTCTTTTGAGTGTTTCTGAAATTGGAGTCATGTTGATGATGCCTTGGTGCTGATTCAGGCTTATATCGTCGATGTGGCTATGTTGGTGGCAACTCATGATTCACCGAATGTCCGGCAGATGAGCGATATTGCGCGCACGCTAAATTTGGGTATTGAGATTGTTTTGTGTCTTAGCCAGTTTCAATGAGTATTATATGTGCATACTATGAATATAGCTTGTTAAGTAAATCTAATTATAGATTTTCTCTAATATTATAAGATAAAGGTTGAGATGACTATTTCAGACAAAAGTAATGTTTCTGATGCATTTAGTGCTTGGGGGAAGCTTTTGGGTGCCAAGTACGCTCGTAATTCTGAAGAAGCTATATCGGAATATTCTGCTTCATTAATTCCAGAATCAGCTTCGAATTGTGGTGTTGTGCTACCTAAAACATTTTCTGAACTTCAGGAAGTTCTTTCTATTGCAACCAAGAACAAGGTTTCTCTTTATCCAATAAGTTGTGGGAAAAATTGGGGTTATGGAGCTTCTTGTCCGGTGCAAGAGGGGAATGTGATTCTCGATTTGAGCCGAATGAATCAAATTTTAGAATATGATGAAACTCTTGGTTATGTTGTTGTCGAGCCAGGCGTTACACCTGAACAGCTTTATAATTACCTTGAAGACCACGGTGGGAAATTTATCATTGATACAATAGGTGGGCCTTCCGATTCTAGTTTGTTAGGTAATATTTTAGAGCGTGGTTACGGGCTTGGTAATTTAGGTGATCACTTCTTACATAGTTCTGGAATAGAGGCTTTGCTTGCAGATGGAACCCATTATTCTAGAGTTAATAAAGGGGGTGCGTCTTCTAAGTTTGCTAATATCTACAAATGGGGAGTAGGACCATATCTCGACGGCATTTTTACGCAGTCAAATTTTGGAGTTGTAACTAAACTGGCTATTTGGCTTGCAACTAAGCCTGAATCGTATGGGATAGTAATAATAAAGGCTGAAGAGGAGCGTCAACTTTCGGGAATCATCGAGAGTATACGTGCTTTGAAACTAAATGGGGTGATACCACAGCTGCTTCATTTATATAATGACGTCCGAATACTAAGTTCACTACAGCAATTCCCTAGTTCGCAAACGGATAAAAAACCTTTATCCGAAGAAGTCAAAGCCAAGCTTCGAAAGCGTCACGGAATTTCATTGTGGAATGGAGTCACTGCTATATCAGGAACAAAACAAGAGGTGCGTCTACGCGCTAAAATGATTAAAAAATCCTTGCGAGGAAAAGCTCAAGTTCAATATGTTTCAGGAACTCTGATTGACTTTTTGATAAAACATACATGGTTGGTGAGGTTTATAGGGCTGAGTTCTGTTGCCACAAAAGTTAAAAGCCTGCAGATTTTTAAAGGAATTCCAAGTTACACAGGCATCAAATCAGTTTATTGGAGAAGTAAGAATCCACTGCCTGATATGAACGACAAGCCACAGCCGCAGTTTGATAATTGTGGAACCATATGGTGTTCACCTTTAACTCCAATGATAGCAAAGGACTGTTTTGAGGTGATCAGAATTACAAGAGATATATGTGAATCACATGGATTTGAATTTAATACTGCAATGAACTTTATTTCTTCAAGAGCTATTAATTTTATTAATGCAATATCATTTGACAAAAGTAATGCTTTGGAAACTCAAAATGCGTTGAATTGTTATAATGAGCTCAATGAGATATTGCTCAAGAAGGGATATGTATCATACCGATCCAGCACAATTGGAATGCAGTACGTAATTGACGACAGCCCGTACTGGGATGTTTGCAAGAAAATTAAAATAGCTCTTGATCCTAATGGCATAATAGCGCCTGGTCGATATGAAAAGTGATTCAGATCCGCTGTAAGTTAAGGAGTTGATCATTAATCTAGACTTTAAATTGATCGTTCAAAGATACGGTGAAAATGCAGTTAATAATAGACTTGTGGTTCGGGCCTTTGCACTAAAAACTTGCCCTACGAGAGACATGAGAATTATGAAAACTCATTGCGGAGATCAACAAACCACCCAAAGAAAATAATTGCACTCCAACCCAGACTAACCAATGATTGACTGTGCGTTTCACTTGTTTAGTTTCAAGCAATTCAAATTTCCGGGTTTCACCATCTTGGAACTTTTCAGTTTTAATCCCCAAATTTTCGTAGCTGACAAAAAAAGTTCCATCTCCATTACCACCATAGATATTTAGCGCATTATCTCTATTGTCACTAAAATAAACATAGGCTGTTTCTGGGAAAAAAATATTAAATTGCCCAATAGCTATGCATAAAACACCTGAAAACATTAATGCGACTAACAGCAATAAATATTGCTTCTTTTTATGTGTTTGATTTTTTTTCAGATCAAACGCACCATAATTCTCAATGGCGATGTGCTTGAAATATTTGCGAATGATCAGAGGGTCTAAACCGACTAATAGCTCAGTTCGATTAAGTTTAAAAACAGCTGCAATTCGATCAAAAACTTCAACCGATGGAATGGCTTTATCTTTTTCCAATTTAGAGAGATAAGAGGCATCGATTTTAAGACTCTCAGCAAGCTCTGCTTGGGTATATTGTTTATCAAGACGCAGCGTTCTGAGTTTTTCTCCGAAACTAATAAATGTACTTTGATTGACGACTGATAACATATTTTATTCCTCAGCCCCGATCAAAGAATCCTTGCCATCAATTCGGTATATAACTTTCACATAGCAAAAATACCCTATTCCCATCAACATCAATATGCCTCCCATCAATATTAGCCAAGGATGGTGACTTTGCTCATATTTTTCCAACAAAAAGAACTCTTTAAAGTCTGCTGTTTTTTTCTCAAGAATTTCTCCGGCGTAATAATCCAGCTCAATTGTTTCTCCAGTGGATGCAAAACCATATCTAGGCTCCTCATATTTTTCCAACCATTGCTTGGTATAAAAACGTGGACCAGACTGGAGGTAGTGGTAATGCTGAGTTGGCAGCAACACTCCGCCACTCAAAAGCGCTAAACCGATCCATATCGACACAAGCGCTACCCAAGACCTATGCAGTTTTTGCGCGAGTTTCTTTAATTGTCGTTCTTTTGCGGAAATACCGATATTGCCAAAATTTTCAGATAAAAAATTTGTATCTACTCCTTCAATCAGCTCCATTAAGCTAATGTTATAAATAGTGGCTAATTTTTCTAATATATCAATCGTTGGAATAGCACGATTATTTTCTAGTTTGGATAAGTATGACTGCTCAATATCGCTGTGAAGCGCCAATTCTTTTTGAGTCCACTGTGTTGTTGCTCTTAAGGCGCGTAATCTTTCACCTAATTTCATCATGATCAGCAATATTTTTAATGTTAAAAACGCAGTATAGCGAGTTTCTTTTCTTTCTCAACTCCTTTTAAGTGATTGATAGTTAAGGAAAGGCAGCGATATTCCTCAATAGGCATGATCATTCCTCATATTCTATTTGTGTTTCTTTGCCACAAACTGAAAATAGGCCACACAGCTTGCAGGACAACTTCAACTTGCAGCTGTATCAACAAATCAACCTAACCGGAGACAGTTATGAAACTAAAACACTTGATTGCAATATTAAGTATCACATTAACCACACCACTGGCTGCAAATGAAGTCGTTAAAACAGGAGTGGCCATCCCATTAGATTACACCGCGCTTTATCTTGTTGATAAAACATTGGCAGATTCAAAAGCTGGTGAAATTGATAAAAAACCTTATTTTGTCAAGTTAGTAGGCCTGAAACCAGGTGAACAATATGGCAAGAATGAATCACAACTTTGGGAAGCATTGACTGATTTAGTTCAACTGGGTAGTGGCAACTCAGCAGAAGCAAGCTGTCAGATAGTTAGTAGTTTATTTCATCATGATGATTATGCTCGTGCAGCTATTTGTTCAATCGATGGTAAAGATCTTGGTGAGCAATTAATTGCAACTGGGTTTTATTCAGTGAATCGTGATGAGACTTATGCCAAGGGAATGGATATTGCATTGGCTAAACGAAAAACAAGCGCGTGAGAAAAAGCTGGGGATTTGGAGTAACGTAGAAGCACCATCATCAAGTGGTGTCATTAATCAATGACGACACGCTCTGAGATCTTTGCGCTAAAGACTCAACGATAAAAAATGGTTAAGACATTGATTTTTAATAAGGGAGAAAACACATGAAATCAATTGCTCGTTATACCCTGATCAATTTACTGCTGATGATCATGACAACCGTTGTCAATGCGGAAACTGATGCCAATTCTGGTATTCCAAACTTGGAACCTGTCGCACTCGTTGCAACGCTTTACACTCAATCCCAAAAGACAGATAACGCGATGTTTTTTGATGAAAATGGTCTTGAGTTGCTCAAACAATATTTCACTGAAAATCTTGCAGAATTAGTCATTGCAGATCTGAAAGCAACTCAACCAGGAGATTCTGGTCGTTTAGGTTTTGATCCTTTATATGCTGCCCAAGATTTTGAAGTAACGAATTTTGCATTGCGATTAGACGCTGTTGAAAACAGTCAGGCAAAAGTCATTGCAACTATTAAGAATTTTGGAGAGACAGTGGAAGTAATCTTTTCATTACAACAGCGTGTAGGCCAATGGCGCATTGTAAACATTGAATATCATGAACATGAAGATTTGCTGACAATTCTCACACAAAGTAAATGAAACTATTTCATCATATAAATCACGGTCTATTACGGTAATTTATATTTAGAAAACTCACAGGAAAACCAAATGAAAAAATTATTAGCCCTATTGTTTATTAGCCCGCTAGGTGTCCCAATAGCATGGTGTCTTTATATGCTTATATCTAGTGGAAGTTTAAAAATTTCTGACATAAGTCTAATTTTTGCAGGTTATTTAAGTGGATTAATTGGTGCAACAACTCTTGGTGTTCCATTCTATTTTGCTCTCAAGAACTACCATAAAGAACAATCTCTTTGGCTGGTTTTATTAGGATTCTTGAGTGGCTTTTTAATGGCATTTCCAATGGTGGAGGTTGGTGGACTTGAATTTATTAATTTGACATTGATGGGGGGGGTTTCAGGGTTTACAGTGGCATTAATCGCTTGGGTTTTAATAAACGTACTTAAGATAAATAAGCCGAGACCTTTGTGCTAAAAATCAATGCAAGAAAAATGAGGAAAAAACTTCAGATTGAGGCGAAAAATTCAGGTAATAACGAGCTATTAACCATTTTTTATCGTTGTAGTTTTAGTGCAAAAGTCTCAGATTATTATTTCAAATTAAAACATTCAAAGGAGCAGATAATGAAACAATATTTACGAGCAATTTCAATCTTCACATTTTTACTGACGTCAGGAGCAGTATTTGCTGAAACGATAATAGTTGACACTACGAAAGATAAATTTTCGGATTCTAAAACTGCACAATACAACTGCTTATTAGGCGAATTAAGCCCCGACTGCTCTTTACGTGAAGCTGTGCAGACAGCCAATGACCTTCCAGGAGATGACACAATCATTTTGGGTGAAGGCACTTATAAACTGACCTTGCATGGCATGGATGAAGAATACAACAAAACAGGTGATTTAGATATTAAAGACACCCTTACAATCACCGGTATTGCAGCAGAAAAAACATTCATTGATGGTGACCTTGCAGACCGAATTTTTCACCATCATAAAGGTAACTTAACTTTAAATAAGTTAACACTGATAAACGGGATAATCGTATATTCAAAAACGTTGAATACCTTTGGTACTGGAGGTGCAGCAATACTCAGTAATTTAGTGGGTAAATTAAGTATCAATCAAGTGATAGTACGAAACAATACAACTGAGTTTACAGATGAAATCTATTGCCAAATCGAAGGCATTCCATTTGAACCAAGCATTGGAGAAGGCAATACCATTTTTTATCACGGCAACGATCTTTCCCTCACAGGATCAGCTATTATAAACAATCAATTTACCTGTTTAGGTGAACCTGCCAATCATTTCATCTTTGGTAAAGGCTATGCTCTCTTTGCAAAAACAGATAAATTAAGGTTAGAAAATGTCTTGATTGCTAATAATGTAACTGAAGAAAGTGCTGAAAACAGGCATGCAACTGTACTGCTTGACTGTTATGGACAATCAACCTGTCAACATACTATCGATAAAGTCACTATGAGCCACAATGGTGAGCTAAATATCATGTTTGATTTCAATTTTGAAGAACTTAATGATGTATCGATTAATATTAACGAACTCAAATCTTCTATGGGTAGGGTATTAATCGATGCAATCAACTTTTCTGAGAATGGTGAACATAACATTGATCTCGTCATTAAAAATAGTTCATTTGAAAATTCGGAGCTCTACGGATTACAATATCAATCTTATGAAAGATATGATGATAGCGAGCAAAAAAGTCTGATCATCGTCAATGCATCAATTGAACATTCTACATTCGCCAAAAATGGTATTGGAGTTAAATTATTTAAAAATATAGAAGATCAAAATTTTTGGTTGCTACGCAATAATACCATTAGTGGAAATACACAAGGTGGTATTGATGTAGGTGGCTTCAATGCATTGGATTTGACTTATAACACCATTGCCTTTAATGGTGATCCAAGTAAGGATATAGATGGCGTTAATATTTTTTATGGTAGTTCGGTAACAAATGTCAATCTACTAGGCAATATTATCAGCAATCCACAAGGTGGAAAAAGCTGTGCTGGACATACTTACCAAATGTATTCACAAACATACAATCTAGATAGCGATGGAAGTTGTTTATTCTATCATCCAGCAGAAGGTGACATAATCGGCTTTGATCCATTATTAAAGTCACTTGCTCATAACGGCGGAAAAACTAAAACTCACGCTTTGAAAATAGGCAGTCCTGCCATTGATGCCGCTAAGGTTACTGAAAAGGATACTGGCACGGTGTTTGATCAGCGTTATGTTTCGAGAACAGGCAATGGTGTTGGCAATAATCCTGACATAGGGTCTTTTGAACTATTTACTCCACCATCTTTGTCTTGCGATATTATCACCTGTGGTGGGCCGGAAAACTAATCGCAGATTTTATTAACCACTTGAGGCCATTGGCTTTTGATGCAATGGTCTCACAGTGGACCGACAATTTAGATAATGCCCTTTTTTATATTGCGCACTGTGAATATAGTCACAATAACACGACCTAGCTCTAGAATAGCAGCAATAAATATCAGTGCTTGATAGGCTGCCATGTCTCCAAAAAACAAATAATTTATCTTAGTAATGAAACCAAAAGTTAATAAAAAAAACATTAGCCTAAAAGGAAACTGAAAATATACAAGATAATAAGACCATCGTTTTCCAAGTAGAAGTCCAATGCCTGAAATGAACAAACTGATGACCGTAATGGCAGTTAATATGGATAAAACTCCTTCAAGAGGCATATTGAAAGAGATATTTGTTATATGCGTGTAAAATCTTACAGCTAGAATAATATCTAAGAGGCCAAATAGTTTTTGTATTTTTAAATAGTTATGCATGTTTTTTCTCAACGAGATAACGTTCTATATCACTGGGTCAAGAAGTGTTAGTGTGCTGAGTTCAGTGATGATATTGTTAGCCAACAATTATCGATACTCTAAACTAATAATTTCTTCTAACCCTGCAATGTGTATTTGAGGGTTATGTTTAACTCGGACTTCCTTTGTGCCTAATGGTAATTGTTTGTTAAGAGCTATAGACGTATTGCTAAATAATAAAGAAAGCCAGTTTGTTTCATTTGTAGAATTACAAAGTCTCCAAATAACAACATTTATTTTTTCATCATTTTCTTTTTCCAAAGTAGTTGACTTAAGCGTAACTTGTTCTTCTGGAGACCCACTGAACAAGGTTATTCCTGAGAGCAAATTTGATTGTTTCGTATCTGACGCTTGCCATCCATCAGGGATAGAGAGCTTTTCTTGCTTAGTATTAATGTCAGATGGCAAAGTCAATTCTTTCCATTTGTCACTCGCTTGTAATGATATCGGTAAGATTAAAAATAAGATTAATAGGCTTTTAAATTTCATAGTTATTTCCTAGTTATTAAAAAAGTATGCTTTTAAAAGCACTTGTCTATGCGATTGCTAAGCTGCTATTTTTATCGTTTCTTTTCTATTATTCAAGATAAACTTACTGCAATATGATTCCAAACAAGGTGTTATCCCATTTCTCTCGGGCTTCACCTTCAAAATAGAAATAGCCGTCTTCGCCAAGGAT
>JAUIKI010000112.1 GCA_030430875.1 Gammaproteobacteria bacterium
AATCATATGAAGCAGAGAAGATTATTCAAATCATTCAAGAAAGACAAAAAACAAATTCTCAAGAAAGCATTGCAATTCTAGTGAGAAATCGCGGGCATTTAAATGCAATTATCCCTTATCTTAATCAAGCAAATATACATTGGCAAAGCCATGAAATTGATTCTTTGATTGATAAGAGTATTATTAAAGACTTACTTACACTCTTACAAGCCATGTTAAATCTTTCTGATCGATCAGCATGGCTTGCATTATTGAGAACTCCTTGGTTTGGTCTGCAATTCAATGATATTTTTACAATTGGTAACTTTAAGACATTTGATCAACCAATTTGGACGAGTTTACAAGATACTAATTTAGTTAGCTCTCTAAGCGCTGACGCACAATCTAGATTAAAAAAATTAGTCCCAACACTTACTGCTAGCTTGCAAAACAAACAACGAAACACGTTGTCAATTTGGTTTCAAAGATTATGGATGGAGCTAGGCGGCAACAGCATAGTGAGTTCGATGGAAAAGCAATATATCAATCAGTTTTTAGCGGAGCTAATGATTTATGATGTGGTTGGCGATATTGCAGATATGCAGGATTTCAAAGAGAAACTGACTAAAATTAATATAGCATCACAAACTGAATCGGCTCTGATCCAAGTGATGACCATTCATAAATCAAAAGGGTTAGAATTTGATATTGTTATTATTCCTGGTTTGGAGCGTTGCTCAATGGTTGATGCGCATGAATTATTGCTTTGGCAAGAGCGAATTAATGAACAAGGTCAAGCACGCCTATTGATGAGTCCAATTGCTTCTTCACAAGCAAATGAAGACAAGCTTTATCGCTACATTCGTGATGAAAAACAGCATAGCCAACAGTTAGAAAACACTCGGTTACTCTACATAGCAGTCACTCGTGCAATTAAAAAAGCATATTTGATTGCACGTTTAAAGCGTTCAGATAAAGATGCAGAAATAATTTCGCCGGATAAACGTTGTTTATTACATCCAATTTGGTCAACGTTTAAAAAAGAAATGGATTTTGAAGAGCCAGCTAACTTTAGTGATCAATCTAGTTCAATCAGTCAAACATCACCACCTTCAATAAAGCGAATTAAGTTAGCAGCAATCCCTATAATTAATACTGAAAAAATAGAGAATATCAACAAAATAGATCATCCGATAATGGAGTTATTGAATACCAAACAAAGAATCCAAAAAAACATTGGAATTATCATTCATCTTTCATTGATAAAATTAGTTGCTGATGATGAGTCAAACTGGCAGGAAACAATTAATAGCTTAAATTCATTTTGGAAAAGTCAATTAATTCAATTAGGTTGTACGGATGACATAGCACAATATATTCATGCAATTAAAACAGCTGTTACCAACGTTTGTCAAGATCAAATAGGACGCTGGATATTGCAAAAAAATCATCAATCCAGCGCGTGTGAATTGCCAATTTCAGTATTCGATGGACGTGAATTTCATCAATATATAGTAGATAGAACGTTCATTGATGCAAACGGATGCCGATGGATTATTGACTACAAAACAACCTTACATGAGAAGACTGCGCCAATTGCCTCTTTTATTGAAGAAGAAGTAGAAAGACATCATACGCAGTTAAAAAAATATTCAGATGCATTTGAGTCCTTAGATGATCACCCATTGAGACTGGGGCTTTATTTTACCGCAATTCCCATGTTTATTGAGGTTTTTTTGAATACAACCTTGGATGAAGCCATAACTAAACGATATAAAATCGTCATGATAGATGATATTAAATCATGAGAGAAGCAAGTGCCATTTTGGTTAAGTGTAGTGTGTAATTATGGTGTATTTTAAAAGAAATTGAATAATTTTTGGTTTAGAGCTGTCAGAAACATGACTAACTATGTTTTTTAGCAAGAAAATCTTAAAAATTTGAAAAATATATCAATTTCAACAAATTAAATTAACTTGAAAAAATTTGCAATTTCCCATATTTATTATTACTCTAAATTAGATAATGTGTTCAATCAAGTAACGAATTTTAATCATACAACAGTAGGGTTTACATATGTCATCGCATCAATTAAGTAACATTAACATTGCTTCTCAACGTGTCTTGATTCCACCTGAAGAATTAAAAGCCAGCATACCGACTTCTGATCAAGCAAGAAAAAATGTTTTTGACGGTCGAGAGGCAATAAAACGAATCCTTGATCGAGAAGATCATCGCATTTTTGCGGTTGTAGGACCCTGCTCTATTCATGATATTGAAGCTGCAAAAGATTATGCACTTCGTCTTGCTGAACTTTCTAAGAAAGTCAGTGATACAATCTGTATTGTGATGAGAGTTTATTTTGAAAAGCCGCGAACCACAGTTGGTTGGAAAGGCTTAATCAACGACCCGTATCTTAATGATTCATTTAAAATTGAGGATGGTTTGAGGATAGGTAGGCAGCTCTTGGTGGATTTAGCTGAAATGAACCTACCAACTGCGACAGAAGCACTGGATCCAATTACTCCACAATATATTCAGGATTTGATATCTTGGTCTGCGATTGGCGCAAGAACCACTGAATCACAAACACATCGAGAAATGTCGAGTGGTTTGTCTATGCCAATTGGCTTTAAGAACGGAACTGACGGAGGTTTGGATGTTGCAATTAATGCATTGAAATCAGTTGCCCATTCACATAATTTTTTAGGTATTAACCCACAAGGTCAGGTTTCAATAATTAGCACACAAGGCAACCAATATGGTCATATTGTTTTGCGTGGCGGTAACGGTAAACCAAACTATGATTCAGTAAGCGTTGCTCTTTGTGAGCAAAAATTAAAAGAAAACAAATTACCTGCTAATATTATGGTTGATTGTAGTCATGCAAATTCGAATAAAGACCCTGGATTACAACCTCTGGTTGTTGAAAATATTTCTAATCAAATATTGGAAGGCAATAGATCAATCGTTGGTTTAATGATTGAAAGCAATATTGGCTGGGGAAGTCAGGCAATTCCTGACGATTTAAATGAACTAAAATATGGTGTTTCGATAACTGATGCATGCATTGATTGGGACGCCACAGAGAAAACTTTGATGGCAATGCGAGATAAATTAAAAGATGTGTTACCCGTTCGCAATGCTAGCTGATCTGTTCGGCATAGTTAAGTTGTATTTGTGATTTTCAGCTGTTTTTAAGCAGTTTCTTAAAAACAGCTGAAGCAGTTTCGTTATTAAGTTTATTGCAAACCTTGAGATCCACTCCGTTGTAAAAATCCTTCTATAGCAGCATTTGCAAAGGCTGATGCAGAACTTTTTGTCAATTGTTCTAGTGGGCTATCACTTGCAGAATAATAAACAATGTTGTCGATTTCTATAATGTCTCGGGCTACACTTTGAGTACTACCAAGACCATCAATTAACCCAAGTTTAATAGCCTCCTCTCCGCTCCATATTAGCCCGCTAAAAACGCTAGAATCATCGGTTAAACGATCTCCCCTGCCTTCTTTAACAACAGCTATGAATTGCTGATGGACATCCGATAGTATTGTCTTCAACGCTGCTTGGTGTTCTTCAGTTGCAGGTAAAAATGGGTCCAGGAAAGCTTTGTTTTCACCGGCAGTTAAGACTCTGCGCTCTATGCCAAGCTTTTCGATTGCATCGACAAAACCAAAGCTGCTGTGAATAACTCCAATTGAGCCAACCAAACTAGCTTTATCGGCATAAATTTTGTCGGCAGCAGCGGCAATATAGTAAGCACCTGATGCTCCAATATCTTCTATTACAGCATAGACTGGAATATCTGGGTGCTTTTCACGCAGCCGTTTGATTTCGTCATACACGTAACCTGATTGAACTGGGCTGCCACCTGGACTATTGATTCGGATAATCAGTGCTTTTAAGGTTTTTGTTTTATATGCTTTGTTTAGTGAGCTAATCAGAGAATCAGCATTTGTTGAGTTACCCATCAGACCTGATGAACCAGCCATGATTGGTCCTGCAACATCAATGACACCAACATGATCATTGGCTGATTGGATAAGCTTTGTGAGTTTTCCCTGCATGGAAAACACAACAATGAAGAGTGCAATGTAAGAAAATGTTAACAGCTTAAAAAAGATACCCCAACGCCTGGCATTACGCTGCTCTTTTGAGGCAGATAGAAGCATTTTTTCAATTAATTGCCATTCACGTGAAGATTTTTGATCATTAGATTGAACTGTCATTCGTATATTTCCTTCTAAATGAATATTTGAACCAAATATTGATTCTTATTATGAATATCTCACTGTACAATATTGTAGTTGTATTCTAGCAAAGTTATTCATTTGAATTATACTTAAATTAGATTAATTTGGCGCTTTTATCAAGGCGTGTGTAGTGCAAATTGGAGTGAATGTATGCAAAACACAGTCTTGATTGCAGTTGCAGATGGCATTGAAGAGATCGAGGCCGTAACGTTAATTGACATTTTGCGCCGTGCTAATGTTGATGTAACAGTTGCAAGTATTTATACGGAAAGAAAGAAAGTCTGCGGCGCTCACCGAATTGAGCTAGTGGCAGATTGCTTAATTGATGATTGTAAAAATCAGTCATTTGACATGGTTATTGTTCCAGGAGGACTACCAGGTGCTGAAAACTTGGCAAACTCCACTGATCTTGTTGAAATATTGAAAAATCAAGTTGATCAAGGCAAATTCTATGGTGCTATTTGCGCATCCCCCGCCTTGGTATTAGAAAAACATGGCCTTCTAAAAGGTAGACAAGCAACATGTTATCCAGCTTTTTTAGAGCAACTAGGTTCTAAGGCTGCTCATCCATCTTTACGTGTTGTAATTGATGGCAACTGCCTAACCAGCCAAGGTCCAGGTACTGCAATGGAGTATGGCTTAGCAATTGTAAGCACGCTGTGTGATAAAACAAAAGCTCAGACCTTAAAAGAGCAACTTCTAGCTGCGTAATAACAATTTTCAATCAAACATTAAATTTTACTATGATAAATATGAACCGTAATCATCTGATTTCAATTGCGGTATTTCTTGTCTTAATTGCCTGGTTATTTCCAGGCTATTTTTTTAATGTATCTAAAGAGTCTTCTGAACAGCGTGATTTTGAACCCACTTCTTTGATGCGAGTTCAAGTTATTACTGCTAAAAATCAACTTGTGCAAAATGAAATTATTCTTTCCGGAAAAACAGCACCAGGTCGGATAACTAACTTACGTGCAGAAATTCCTGGAAAGATTGTTAAACGCTATAAAAACAAGGGTGACATTGTCGAAACAGATGAAAAAATTGTTGAGATTGATTTGCGTGACTGGCAGCAACAGTTAGTGAAAGCTAAGGCCTTGGCTCGCCAGTTTGAATTAGAGTATTCAGGAGCGCGTAAGCTTGAAAAAAAAGGCCTTGTATCACAAACACATTTGGCAGAAATTTATGCAAATCTTCAGACGTCAAAAGCTGAAATCAAACGAATTGAAGTAAAGATTAGTGCTTCAACAATTCAAGCTCCTTTCTCTGGTGTTTTAGACGACATACCCGTTGAGATTGGTGATTTTGTCAAAGAAGGAGACTCTATTGCTACAGTCTTAGATTTTTCTCCTTATGTAATTGAAGGT
>JAUIKI010000113.1 GCA_030430875.1 Gammaproteobacteria bacterium
TGTTCAGAGTCCACTGTTAGCGCTTTTCTGCCCAGCCAACAATAAAACAACACTAAATTGATGTTAAGTCCAAAATCATCTTGTGCTTGAATACAAAGTTTTTCTATGATGGGGTGTTGGTATATTTTTAGCGAAAAATTCCAAAAAGGATTATCTTTGATCAAATAGCCACCGGTGCTTTGATGTGGGGGTGTGATTGGTAACCTTCCATTTGAAAGTCGCTAAATTCATAGGCGAAAATTGACTCGGGGTGACGTGTAATATTAAGCCTGGGTAATGGTAGTGGATCGCGTTCTAGTTGCAATTTAGCTTGTTCAAGATGATTTTGGTAAAGGTGTACGTCACCACCTGTCCACACAAAGTCACCTACATCAAGCTCACATTGTTGAGCAATCATATGGGTGAGAAATGCATATGAAGCAATATTGAATGGCACACCCAAGAAAATATCAGCAGAACGTTGATATAGCTGGCATGACAAACGATTATCAGCAACATAGAATTGAAAAAGCAGATGGCAAGGTGGAAGTGCCATGTTGGGAATTTCTCCAACATTCCAGGCGCTGACAATGTGGCGTCTAGAATCTGGATTTGTTTTGAGCTGCTCTATCAATTGACTAATTTGATCAATCTTTTCACCATTAGCTGCAGGCCATGATCGCCACTGAGCACCATAAACTGGTCCTAGCTCGCCTGATTCACTTGCCCATTCGTTCCAAATTGAGACACCATGTTCTTGCAAATAGTTGATATTGGTATTGCCTTGCAAAAACCATAGTAATTCATGAATAATTGATTTGGTGTGTAACTTTTTAGTCGTGAGTAAAGGGAATCCCGTTTGCAGATTGAATCGCATTTGTCGACCAAAAACTGACAGCGTGCCGGTGCCAGTTCGATCTGACTTCGCGCTACCGTGGGTTAACACGTCGTGGAGTAAGTTAAGATAGGCTTTCATTGTTTCGATAAATTTCCATTTGTGCAGAATGTGAATGAGGATAATACGTGAAAATATGAATAGTTTCATCATCCAATCTAACGACTTGATCATTCAAAATGCTCTGTTAAATTGAATGATAAAGCTGATTATTTTTTTTCTTTATCGCCTTTTGTCGCAAAGATCTTGATCTTAATGATTTGGTGATTAATCTCTTTACACACGCTTTCATTTAGAGAATTTAATTTATTGAGGTTATCCACAATTTCTGTGGATAATTCTGTGGATGAATAGAGATAAAATAAGGCTTTTTCCTAAAAAAATAGTGTCTTCAGCAGATTGATCAAAAAATAATCTTAAGTGAAAATTCTTTATAAATCATAATGTTATAGCCGTTCCTTAGTATTATTTTTGAGATATGCCTCCTATCATGCCGAAATAGACATAAGTTATAAAATCGGTGCATAACTCTATTTTAAAGTCAACACAAACCCTTGAAAATAGTTAATTGGTTATGATGAGAATTTGCTTAAGCTTGTGATGGATTCTTGGTATGCTTTGACAGCAGCAGTAAGTGTTTGAGTTTTAATGCATAATAGCTGCAGCTGGTAGCTTTGGGGAACATCATTTCCATAGTAGGTTACAACCACTTGGCATGCCATTATTTATTGATTAAGAATATTTAGGGTAACTATCATGATTTATAAACTAGCTGATCGAGTGCCTGAAATATCACCGGATGTGTTTGTCGCGCCTAATGCAACCGTCATCGGATCAGTTATTTTAGAACCTAAATCCAGTGTTTGGTTTAATGTTGTGATTCGTGGTGATATGGATGTAATTACAGTTAAAGAAGGCAGTAATATTCAAGATCTATCTGTATTACACACTGATTCAGGTTTTCCCTTAACAGTTGGCAAGCATGTCACTGTTGGCCATAAGGTGATGCTGCATGGTTGTGAGATTGGTGATTATTCATTAATTGGAATTAATTCAGTCATTTTAAACGGTGCCAAAATTGGTAAACATTGCATTATCGGTGCAAATACATTGATTCCAGAAGGAAAGGAAATTCCAGATGGCTCACTAGTTATGGGGTCTCCAGGTAAGATCGTCAAGAATCTAACTGACTCGCAACAAAAATTAATTGAATTGAGTGCGCAGCATTATATCAAAAATGCACAACATTACTTGCAAGAGCTGGTAAGTCATAAATGATGGATACCAATAAAATAAATAATTCGAAGTTGAGTCTGAAAGCTGTTTTTATAGTTACTTGGTTATTGTTAGTGAGTTGTTTTGCACAATCGGCTGAACAAAGTGTTTGGTATCTAGGATATCGTATTCCCTCGACTGATCGACCTTGGGTTGCTGCAGATTATGCAAAAATGTTGGAGACGCTGAAGGCAATTTCGCAAGAGAAGCCTGATATGCTGCCAAGGCGTGGCGGGGAATTCACAGGTGATTTGTATGATCGCATGGTGAGCCAAGAGAACTTTCGCCCGCAGCTTAGTATTTATTCCTCTGCAGTTATGCGTCGCGAAGAAGCATTTAGTATTCTCCAGTATCTTCAAGAGATCATGAAAGTCTATTTTGACTTTAAGGCAAAAAAACAAGTTTATGGTGCAGAAGCATTAGGGTTAATGGCATATTCAATTCGCCAGCAAGCTGTATTGTTTACGGTAACAGTGGAATTTTGGATGAGTTTGTCACCAAACGATCAGAATAATCCCGCCAGAATTCAAGGTCTTTTGAGCAGCAAAGAAGCTGCTGCTTCACTTGCTATTAGCGCACTCGATTATTTGAAGTTATCAAATCAATTTGATACAAATCATTTAATTGTATATGCCTATGAAATTAGTGACTCTATTGGTGACTTATACGTTCATTTGCGTTCTGACGACAGAGTGATTATAAAGAAAAAAGTACTTGAGTTGAGTCGAACGCATGAATTAGAAGATGTGCGAAAAGCATTGGATAGACTCTATAAAATTCTTACAGCTTTTCCAGAAAAACTCTGAAATTAGTTAAGCTTTCCGTGTTCTGCTAGTGAAAATATATCGTTGTATCCAATAATCATATGATCCAGTGTTTGTACATCAACAAGCTTGAGCGCTGATTTGATAATATTTGTTATTTCAATATCTTCTTGGCTGGGTGTGGGGTCTCCTGAAGGATGATTGTGGCACAAAATGACTGATGCTGCGTTGTGATAAAGTGATCGTTTGACAATTTCACGGTTATAGATAGTTGTTTGGTTGATGCTGCCATAAAACAGAATTTCAAAATTTATAATGGCATGTTTTGCGTTAAGAAACACGCAAGCAAAAACTTCTTGCTGATAGTGGTTGAGTTTTTGTCGCAGAAATTGTCTAACATGTTGGGAGTTTTTGACCACAGAGGTTTGTTTGGATTTTTCATAAAGATGTCGGTTAGTAAGTTCTGCGACAGCTTTAATTTCTGCAAATTTTGCTTGACCAAATCCAGGAACAGCGGGATTTGTTGCTGATTCAGCAGCAAATAACTGCCGAAGTCCACCAAACTGTGTCAATAATTTCCGTGCTAGATCCAGTGCGGACGAGCCAGGTGGACCATTGCGGAGAATAATTGCCAGCAGTTCAGCGTCTGACAATGTGTTGGGTCCTTGCTGGAGCAGTTTTTCGCGTGGTCGTTCAGTTTTGGGCCAAGATTTGATTGTTTGCATGCACACGGCTAACCTTGTTCTGATGATATGGAATCATCGATTTTCATTGCAATAGTTTTGAATCAGCTGAGATCTTTACAGCAGAGATTGGAACTCAGTTTGATTGATAAAGCTAATCATGAAGGGTTTTAAAGTGGAGGTAAATCCTCGATTGACCATCTTGCTTGTGCGAAAATTGGGGAATTTGTTGTTTGTCCATGAGCAAGTCGATGTGAGCCAACATAGGCAATCATTGCTGCATTATCTGTGCAAAATTCAAAGCGAGGAAAAAATTGCTGTATGGTGTCAGGTAGTGCTTGTAGCAGTTTTTCTCGTAGTCGTTGGTTTGCACTGACTCCACCTGCAATCACAAATTGTGTGTAGCCTGTTTTTTGTAAGGCGCGTTGAGTTTTTGCAATCAAGACATCAGCTACAGCCTCTTGGAATCCAGCTGCAATATCTGCTTTTGTTTGCAGATCAAGTATTTTTTGCTTCTGAATGAGTTGCCAGGTGTGAGTTTTCAGTCCGCTAAAACTAAAATTGCAATCAGGTTTTTGAAGCATTGGGCGAGGAAAGTCAAAGCGGGTTATGTTTCCTTGCACTGCAAGTTTTGCAATCTCTGGACCACCGGGATAATTAAGAGCCAACATTTTTGCGACTTTATCAAAGGCTTCCCCCGCTGCATCGTCCACAGACTCACCAAGAATCTGATAAACACCAAACTTTTTCACTGAGACCAATTGGGTGTGCCCACCTGAGACTAGTAGCGCTAAAAACGGGAAGCTAGGCGCGGGATTGTCCAACATTGGCGCTAGTAAGTGACCTTCCATGTGATGAACCCCAAGTACTGGAAGCTGCCAGGCAGTTGCAAGTGCTGAGGCAAAGGTTGCACCCACAAGTAGTGCTCCCATCAGTCCAGGTCCAGCTGTGTAGCAAACCCCTGAAATATCACTTAAGCTAATTTCAGCGTCACGTATTGCTGCCTTGGTTAGTGGTAGCAATTTTTGCATATGATCACGTGAGGCAATTTCGGGGACTACGCCACCATAAGGTTGATGAATTTCAATTTGACTGAAAATACGGTGTGAAAGAAGACCTTTTTGATTATCATAAATGGCTACCGCAGTTTCATCGCATGATGTTTCAATTGCTAATATTGGCATAGTCTATAAGTCTGCAGTCTTAAGGAGAATGTGGTCATTTTATTTTAGGTGAGCTATCAGGCAATATGGATTTTATTGTGTTGCGTATTATTTTTGCATGGAGTATGCGTAACTGTTTGTTTATCTGTTTTTAATTGTTGTGTTAAAAATGCTGGAATACGTTCTTCTAGCCAATAAAATGGTTGAAACGGATTATTGCCTGTTACAAAACCAACATGCCCTCCAGAATTAGAAATTTCCATGGAGACTGCAGGAGATAAGTGTTTTTCATTGGGAATTGCGTTGCGACAAACAAGCGGGTCATTTTTAGCATGTAAGATAAGTGTGGGTGTGGATATGCGTTTGAGGTAAGGTCTGCAGCTGGCTTGCTGATAGTAGTCACCGGCAGAGTTGAAGTTAAATAAGCGTGCGGTTACGTACTCATCAAATTCCCAGAAACTTTTGATTGCTGATAAATTGCCTATTCTTTCTAATTTTCTATATTCCTCAATCTTCCCTAATTTTTTCAATAGCCATTTTGAGTTTAGCTTCCTTACCTACGTTTGCCCAGGGTGGCCCTGGTGGTGGTCGCCCGGGAGGTAGAGGTATGATGGACCCGGAACAGCGGGTGGAACGCCAGGCCATGATGATGCAGGATAGTCTGGCAGTGACCGATGAACTCACCGCGGAGGTAAAAGAAGTACTGACGATTTACGCAAAAAAAATGCAGGACGCCCGTACCGCA
>JAUIKI010000114.1 GCA_030430875.1 Gammaproteobacteria bacterium
CAGGCACAGGGTGCTCTAAGGAATTCTTATCGTGAATAGACTTGATCAGCTTTGTCCAAACACGCAGAGCACCTGAGCTACCCGATAATGGGGTTTTATGGTTATCATCTCTCCCCACCCAAACAATAGCAAGTTTATCATTCGTAAACCCTGCAAACCAACTATCACGAGAATCATTCGTCGTCCCGGTTTTTCCAGCAACCGCAAAATTTGGCGCTAAAGCAGCATAAACAGATCGACCAGTTCCAATTTGCATCGTTTGTTTCATGGCATAATGCAGTGTATAAACGGCCTCTGATCCCACTACTTGTGTTACTTGATAAGGGTATCGATTTAATGGTTCACCCGTTGCTGTTAAAACATCTCGAATAGCTCGAAGCGGCATACGAAAACCATCACTCGCAATGGTTTGATATAATTGGGTTACTTCAAAAGGAGAAAGTTCAATCGCACCTAACAGCGAAGAAGGATAAGGATTCACTTCTTTATTTACCCCTAAATCACGTAACATTGCCAACACATTATCAACACCAACATCCACACCAAGTCGAGTTGTAGAGACATTGTAAGATTTAGCAAGCGCTAAATATAATGGCACCATGCCATGATTTTTATGATCATAGTTTTTTGGTTCCCAGTAGCCTCCATGCGGATTCTTTAGTGAAAATGGAGAATCATCTAGCAAACTAATTAAGTTGTACTGCCTTGACTCCAAAGCAGTCAAATAAACCACCGGTTTCATCAGCGAACCAATTTGTCGATTTGCATCAAGTGCACGATTAAAACCATGAAATCGACCGTTTCGATCACCAACGACAGCATGAACTTCACCTGTATCCACACTGCTGACAACCATTGCTGATTGCAACGAATTTGCATCCAGTCGATAACGCTTCTCGAGCTGATCTAATGTGTCTTTTACACTCATTTCAGCTTGTTTTTGAATAATTGGATCCAGATTTGTGAAAATCCTTAATCCTTCAGAGGTTAAATCTTCTTCTCGATAATCTCGCTTAATTTGTCGCTTAACTAAATCCAGATAGGCTGGATAGCGACTCTTGCTAAGCATGCGAATCTCCACCACATCCAGTGGTTTTGCCTTTTCTTTTTGGGCTTGCTCTTCTGACAAAAGGTTTTGCGCCACTAATACATCTAAAATAACATTACGACGAGACAGCGCCCGTTCAGGATGACGCCTAGGATTATAATGCCCAGGCCCTTTCACCAAGGCAACCAATAAGGCAACCTGGTGTAAATCCAATTCGGTCAATGGCTGTCCGAAATAAAATCGGCTAGCAAGCCCAAACCCATGAATGGCACGATTTCCAGCTTGCCCTAAATAAACTTCATTAATATACGTTTCTAAAATCAAATCTTTTTCATAATGCGCATCCAGCAACACAGCCATAGGCATTTCAATTAATTTACGGCTAATTGTTCGATCATTAGATAGATAGAAATTTTTAATCAATTGCTGAGTAATTGTGCTTCCCCCCTGTCGAAGCGATAAGGATTTTAAGTTCACCCACATGGCTCTGGCAAACCCACGCAATGAGACACCATGGTGACGATAAAAAGATCGATCTTCAACCGCAATGAGCGTGTCAATAACTCGCGTGGGAACTTGTTCAAGCTTAACCAATTCACGGTCTTCATTATGCGCGGGGAAAATACCACCAATAATCAATGGCTCTAGTCTGACAAGTGACAATGGAGACTGCGACTGCAATGACTCCAGAAAAACTAAGCGTCCCTCTTGAAAAACCAGCTTAACCTGCATGGGTTTCTCATAGCCGTCCCAAAATTGGAAACCACGCGTATGCAACAACACATAATCGTTTTGATGGCGAAATGTTCCTGGTCTTTCAATACTTTCAGCTGAGCGATAACCTAGTTTTTTCAGCTCTCCAACAAAATCATCTACCAACAGTGGTGCACCTGAATATAGCTCAAGTGGGCGCGCATAAACTTTCGCAGGCACAGTCCAACGCCGACCCTCAAATTTCACCTGTATAGTAGCATCAAGGTAAATCAATGGAATGAGGCTGAGAACCACTCCAGCAATCGACAGCTTCAACAAAAAAACCATTAATAATCGTATTGGTGACGATTTATTTCGTTTTGATGTCTTCTTTCGTCGTTTCGTTGCCATAAAGATTAATTACCACTCACTGGGGTCCGTTAAAATAATCAAATACTCTCTTAAATTTGGTCATCTTGTCTTACTTTTTACTCTCATTCCAAATAAAATGGATTCAAATAGTATATTCTATTATCACCAATAGCCATTGAGACCAATAAATAGTGAGTTTTGCTGGAAAACCCATTATAAATTAATTAAAATTTGATCAATAGTCTTTCCATCAAATCAATCCAGATATTTTTCATAGCAGCTCTCAAGCGAGTCACTCGCTTTGATGGATATTCCTAATATCATCTATGAATTTGTCCGAAAAAATTGGAGTGTAACTTTTGTCAATTGAACTCATCTCAGCATTACAGAATAAATCACTTTATGATCATCCCGTTTCGCAACTTGATGTCATTGAAACGCATATTTCATGGGTAATTCTCACTGGAGAATATGCCTACAAAATCAAAAAACCTGTCAATTTTGGGTTTTTGGA
The DNA here is from genome assembly GCA_030430875.1 of Gammaproteobacteria bacterium. Taxonomy (GTDB): domain Bacteria; phylum Pseudomonadota; class Gammaproteobacteria; order Pseudomonadales; family JAUIKI01; genus JAUIKI01. Next base: position 2,628 of record JAUIKI010000114.1, read on the forward strand.
TTTTTCAACTCTTGATAAAAGACATTTATTTTGTCAAGAAGAAGTTCGGCTTAATCAACGACTCGCGCCATCAATTTATTTGGAAGTAGTGCCAATTTCAATGCATGCTAACACATTCAAGATTAACGATGACTCAAATATTGTTGAATATGCAGTTAAAATGCGTCAATTTCCGCAACAAAATCTGCTTGATGCCCTCTTAAAAAACCAAAAACTCACAGTAAATCACATAGATAAACTAACTGATCAAATTGCAGAGTTTCACACTAATTTAACACCTTGTGCATCAAATCAGAGTATTGGCAGCGCTAAAAAAGTCTTCGAGCCGATGCAACAAAATTTTGAGCAAATTCGACCGCTGCTTGATTCAAACGAGGATAAGCAGCACATTGAACAACTCGCACAATGGACTCAATCTCAATTCAGTCGCCTCGAAAACAAACTGAACCAACGAGTCCAAGAAGGGCATATCAAGGAATGCCATGGCGATCTCCACCTGGGAAATATTGCACTCGTTGATGAAGACATCATAATTTTTGACGGCATTGAGTTTAACGATGATTTTCGCTGGATCGACACCATCAATGAAATTGCTTTTTTAATCATGGACTTAGAAGACAGAAAACGCAATGACTATGCTAACCGATTACTCAACAGATATCTTCAACTCACTGGAGACTTTGATGGCATTGACCTATTAGTTTTCTATAAAGTCTATCGAGCTTTAGTGCGAGCAAAAATCGCCCTCTTTCAACGTCAACAAAATGCAGATCAACCCAGTGAGCAAGAGAAACTCATGGCGGTTTTTCATAATTATATTAACTTAGCTCTATCTTATACCCAACAAGACCCCGCCTACCTGCTCGTCACTCACGGCGTCTCTGGCACCGGTAAAACAACAATCAGTAATTTACTCGTTGAAAAGCTTGGCGTCATCCGACTTCGCTCCGATGTCGAACGTAAACGATTATATAAAACCAACACTCTTGAATCTAGAAAACTTGAAATTAACGAAGGAATTTATCACCCAGAAGCAACAGAGAAAACCTACGCTCAATTGGTTAAGCTGGCAAAGCAACTGTTGGATGGTGGACAACATGTCGTGATAGATGCTGCTTGTTTGCTGCATTCACAACGGCAACTTTTTCAAACCCTCGCTGATGAAACTGGCTGCTCAATTGTTTTTATTTCTTGCCAAGCACCTACTCACCTTATCGAAAAGCGAATTCAAAAACGGCTAGCAGAGAAATCTGACGCATCCGAAGCTGACTTATTGGTCCTGGCAAAACAACTATCAAACCAAGAACCTTTGACTGAGTATGAAAAATCTGAAACTATTTTTGTTAACACCCGTGAGCCAGCAGATATGCAGAAACTTATTCATAACATTCAATCATGCTTAAACAAAACAGCTGCTTAATTGATACTCAAAGAAACAAACCGAGATTTTAGATAAATAATGAGGTATGTACTGGTGATGCCAGCTAGAAACAGCAATAAATTTCTCGTTGATGAGCGATACCACGTAATTTCTGTCAGTCAAATACAGAGATATACAACAAAATCAACACGTTGAAACATCATGCCGATGAAGTAGTTAGAAAAAACATCAGATTATTGGCTTTCAAGAATTGCTTCAAGGCTCAACAACAAGAAGCCTTGGGCTTCCAGTATCAAATCACAAACTTCTCGCACGGCACCATTTCCACCTGAAGTTAACGTACACCAATCAGCGTATTTTTTCACAAAAAGATGGCCGTTTGGCACAGTCACACCAAGACCAGCTTGTCTAATTAACGGAATATCTGGCAAATCATCGCCAACATAGGCGATGTCGGCAAACTCTAAGCAAGAGTTATCAAGCAACTCCTGCATGGTGGATAACTTATCCTGACATCCTTGGAAAACATGAGAAATATTTAACTCACTTGCTCGCTGAGCAACCATTTCAGATTCTCGTCCGGTAATGATTGCTGTTTTGATCCCATGATCATGCAATAATTGAATACCCAATCCATCAAGAATGTTAAAGGCTTTAATCTCTTGCCCTTGTGACGTATAAAAAAGTTGACCACTTGTCAAAACCCCATCGACATCAAAAGCCAACAACTTAATTTGTTTTGCCTTTTCAATAATTTCATCACGAATAAATCTCATAAGACACCTGCTTTAAGTAAGTCATGCATATTAAGCGCACCAACGGGGTGATTCACTTCATTAACCACAATCAGTGCATTCACTTTATTTTCTTGCATCATGTGCAACGCTTCAGCGGCCAATCTGTTTTGGCTAATAGTTTTACATTGTCGCGTCATAACACTGTCAATCTTTGTTGCATGAATATCAATTGGTTTGTCTAAAATTCGGCGCAAATCGCCATCTGTAAAAATACCAACTAACTGGTTATTAACATCAACTACCGAGGTCATCCCTAACCCTTTCTGGGTAACCTCCAAAAGCGCTTCTTTCAACAATGCTCCAGCCATAACAATTGGCATATGCACACCACGATGCATCACATCGTCAACTTTCAACAATAATCGACGCCCAAGACTCCCACCAGGATGTGCAAATGCAAAATCTTCAGCTGTAAAGCCACGTGCCTCTAGCAACGCGACAGCCAATGCATCTCCCATGACTAATGTTGCTGTTGTACTCGACGTTGGAGCTAAACCTAGTGGGCAGGCTTCTTCTTCAACGCTAATATCAATATTAATCGTCGCTGCCTTAGCCAAAGTCGATCCAGAATTTCCTGTAAAACTAATTAATGGTGTATCCATCCGCTTGATCAGAGGCAGCAATGTGATTAATTCAGGCGTCATACCTGAATTTGACAGAGCAATCA
>JAUIKI010000115.1 GCA_030430875.1 Gammaproteobacteria bacterium
AATTTTCACATCTGGGTTAGATGGTAGTTTGATATTAAAAAATACCTATGAAATGCCAGCATATAAATTAAAAAAATAAATTCCAGTGAATCAAAATAGTCTTTTTTACTGCCTACGTGCCAGCCAATCTTTTACCGCCAAACCTGTGGCAAACGGCCAAGGCTTAAGCTCATTAATTAACACTGCTTTGAAATCGGCCAACTCTTCACCTAGAATCACTTTACCTGATCCGCGCAGATGAAAGGCGAGAATCAATTGATTCATTGGGAAAAATGAGTAATAACCAATGAAAGATTCCAAAATTGCCGTTACACCCAACTCTTCTTTAACCTCACGAACGACAGCTTGATCAGGAGATTCACCTTTTTCCAAAAACCCTGTCACTAATCCAAACATCGACTCTGGCCAGCCTTGATTGCGCACCAAAATTACAGTCTCATCTATTTCCACAATAGCTGCAACTACCGGAACGGGATTATTCCAAAAAACAAATTGGCAAGAAGCTGATGGACAATGCAAATTACCTTGATGCTCAGCATTACGAATCAATGATTCTCTGCACTGAGGACAGAAGCGATAGCTCATGCCACAGCCCACTGGACCAAATCAGTAATTATCCAACCCATGATAATCAATTGCACTAAAAATGCTGTAAATCGCAGATGTACAATCAAGTGATGCACACTAATGAGATGCAGAAATGATTGGATGATACGTGCACCTAAAAACCAACAAGCCAATTGATCAGCCAACTCATGATGTTGTACAAAATTGGCCGTTAAAATAATAGCAGCAAATACTGGTAGCGTTTCTACACAATTCATGTGAGCACGGATGATTCGTTGATACCAAAGTGCTCCATGCGCTGTTGTGGCTGGAAATTCATCTGCTTTATAACGGCCAGTTAATACATTTGCAACACGATATAAAACAAACACACTGAGTAAAAACAACGTCCAAGCAGCAAAACCAATGAGAGCAAATAATGATTCTGACAAGTTCATCTCCATAATGATATTCCCTTTTTATTTTATGATTGAATAAAAACTATCACGAATATTTGATAGTACGCAATAACGAACATGATGGAAAGTTGTTTTATGCTACTCCACACTTACCTATAACAACAAAATTAATTTCCAATAATCTTGTAAAACAAGCATAGTGGCTATCAATTACGCTAGTAAGTCATAGTAATGCAATTTAATCGAGTCATTAAATACTGAATTAATAAGTAATCTAAAAAATACCATTCAAGCAGCTCAGAAAACCCTTCATCGCAGAGTATAGAAAAAATCTCACTTTTAACTCTTCGATGAGCTAATTTAATATGTAGGGAATTGTAAAATAAAAAATATAAACCAAATGCTGTCATCGGCATTTAATTGAGGTTATTAACATGAAACGGTTCTACTATTTATCTGACAATATTAAACTAACTGAGAAAATATCAGAAAGGTTACACGCTTCTGGAATCAACGATTGGCATTTTCATGTGTTAAGCAAAGATGAAGCCGGCCTTAGAACTCATCATATACATTCAGCCAATTATTTTCAGTTGTATGACGTTGTTCACTCAGGAGAACGTGGAGCTCTAGCAGGAATAGTTGTTGGCATCATCGCAGCAATTGCCACACTGATTTTTCAACCATTTGGTGACACACTCGGAATTGGACTACTAGCATTAATTATTGCCGTCATTACCATGTTTGGCGCATGGGTTGGTGGACTTTTAGGAATCAGCACTGAAAATTATAAAATTGCTCAATTTCATGGTGATATTGAACGTGGTAACTATTTACTTATGATCGACATTCAACCACAGCAAGAGAAAAAATTAAGAAAGCTAATGCGAGAAAATTTTTCAAATGCCAAATTAATGGGAGAAGACACTACTTTCACTAACCCATTCAAACCATCAAAACATTTGTTGGGGCACTGAAAATTAAAAGCGGAAAGAATCAGCAGAAATCCACAACAAATTTGACGTTTCTCCTCAAGTCTGGCGGCCCTTTGTGGGCCGTCTTTTTAATATCCCGCTCTCATTATGCAAACTTCTTAGAACAATCACATCAAAATTGTTTCACTGCTTCTCGTTGCAAAAAAACCACTCTCACTATGGTGAAAAATAAACCAACAACAATGCAATGATAGCCGGCATGGCTTGCACAAAAAAGATCTTTCGATTAACTGTCAGCGCACCATAAACTCCAGCAATCACCACACACCCTAAAAAAAATAGTTTAACGGCATAACCAGAAGCACCAAGATACAACCCCCAAATTAGTCCTGCCGCTAAAAATCCATTATAAAGTCCTTGATTTGCCGCTAGTGACTTTGACTCATCAGCAAATGTTTTTGACAGATTAAACACTTTTAAGCCAAGCGGTTTATTCCAAAAAAACATTTCTAACACAAGGAAGTAGATATGCAAAAATGCAACTAAACCAACAAAATAAGCCTCGAATGATATTAAAATATTCATAAAAAATCCCTATTTATTGCTTGATTGTGGCATCATAACTTTTTTGCCCGCAGTAAAACAGAAAAAACTGCTTTACTATCCCATCACTATGTATAAGCATGATTTTTTTCAGCCATCATTAGCAAGCACACAGCACTAAATCATAACGGATAATGGCTAGTTGAAACTCAGCAACATTAACATACCCCTAGTCTATTTCTGAAAATCAATCGAATTTTGATAGACAAGTGTAGATTTTTATTGCTCAAATGACTATCCTAACAGATCGTTTTTCATCAGGGTAATTGGTTATGACTTCTGGTCCATTAATGTGTGACATTAACGGCTTATCATTGAGCAGACAGGAAACTGAATGTCTAGAAAACCCGTTAATTGGAGGACTCATATTATTTAGCCGTAATTATGAATCACCTTCTCAACTAAAAGAGCTAACCCACTCAATTCGCGAGATCAGGCATGATTTATTAATATCCGTTGATCATGAAGGTGGTCGTGTTCAGCGCTTCAAAACAGGATTTACTACCATTCCACCCATGCAACTATTAGGGAAATTTTATCAAAACGCCCCTGATCAAGGATTACAACTTGCCAAGAATTGCGGATGGCTTTTAGCCAGCGAGCTATTGCAATATCAAATTGATTTTAGCTTCACCCCTGTGCTCGACCTAGACTACCAAACTAGCCAAGTTATTGGTGATCGTGCATTTTCAAGTAATCCGAAAATAGTTATTGAAGTCGCCAACGCATTGATTAATGGCATGCATGAAGCCGGCATGGCAGCCACTGGAAAGCATTTTCCAGGCCACGGCTTTATTGCCGCAGACTCACACACCGACATCCCCATTGATCACCGATCTTTGGCAGAAATCAGCGCTGCTGATTTACGTCCATTTCAAGCATTAATCCAACAAAGGAACTCTCCTGGACTACAAGGAATCATGCCTGCTCACGTTATCTATCCGGCTGTTGACGAACTGCCCGCTGGATTTTCCAGCATTTGGCTGCAACGCATTTTGCGTAATGAGTTAGGCTTTCAAGGCGTCATTTTTAGTGACGATTTAAGCATGGCAGGTGCTAGTCAAATAGGTGACATGAAACAGCGCGTCAAAGCAGCACTGGATGCTGGGTGTGACATGATCTTAGTTTGCAACCAACCCAACTGCCTTGACGATGTGTTAGATTTTATGAAAAAAATCACCTTAAAGAAATCTGATAATTTAACATTGATGCAAGGAAAGTTTAACATGAACTCCAAAGCATTATTAGAAAACAACCGTTGGCTTGAAACACGCGAACAATTAGCCAACCTTAACAACCTCTTTCTATCATGATAAAAAAGCTCAATGATTTTTTAGCCGCATACGGCCTCGGCAATGACAGCGGTATTTATATTATCCAAGTATTTGTCATCGTTTTTCTAACAGTTCTTGCAAATTTTATCGCACAAATTATTCTAAAACAATTTACTAAGCATTTATCCAAAACGAAAAACATTTGGGACGATGCACTATTGAATGCTGCTAAAATGCCAATAACAGTTTTCATCTGGGTCATTGGCATCAGCTGGGCTGCTGAAATAATTGCAGAAATTTCTGACGCCGTGCTGTTTGAAGCTATTACACCTGCTCGAAAAGTCAGTATTATTTTCATTCTTGCCTGGTTTTTAGTTAGAGCTATCAGAGAAGTCGAAATTTATTCGGTTTCACCTGATTACCTGAAAAAACCACTGGATGAAACCACAGCATCGGCCATGAGTAAATTACTCAAAGTGTCGATCATGATTACTGCAGCACTAGTTACACTGCAAACACTTGGCTACAGTATTTCAGGAGTCTTAGCATTTGGTGGAATTGGTGGCATTGCCGTTGGCTTTGCCGCAAAAGATTTATTAGCCAATTTTTTTGGCAGCATCATGGTCTATCTCGACAGACCGTTTGTTGTAGGTGACTGGGTTCGCTCACCTGATAAAAATATTGAAGGAACCGTTGAGCATATTGGCTGGCGCTTAACACGAATTCGCACTTTTGATAAACGACCACTTTACGTCCCAAACGCAACATTCACGAGTATTTCTGTTGAAAACCCTTCAAGAATGACAAACCGCAGAATTTATGAAACCATCGGTTTGCGCTATGACGATATTAACAAGTTACCTGCTATTATTTCTGATATAAAAGCTATGCTGATGGAACATCCATCTATTGATCAAACCACCACAATGATTATCAACTTTAACACCTTTGCCGCATCATCTTTAGATTTCTTTATCTACACTTTCACCAAAACCACTAACTGGATTGAATATCACGAAATCAAACAAGATGTGCTGTTCAAAATCAGCGAGATCATTACAGCTCATCATGCTGAAATTGCTTTCCCAACCTCAACGGTGCATTTACCGGATACGATAACCATTGAACCAACCAAAGACAGCACACTCTGAAATCTTTGACGTAAAAAGCAAGGAAAGAAAAATTTAAATAATATTCCTAGGGTTCGTATTACAGTGCCTAAATGTATGGCTTACTCAAGCTTGATATCTAGGATGCGAGAAAATCAACGGTGAGTTCTTACAGTAATCGACAATCATTGCAATATTTCTAGTCTTTTTAGCCGAATCATCGCGGTAAATTTTATTTTTTATTTCATTGAGCTTAAACATATTTTAAATAATCAGCTAATGCAATAGCACCTACTACGAGTCAATTGGTATCAACTTTTCAAATCCTGCTTCACGCAACACGTAGTTTAAACAGCTTCGAATTAATAACGCATTGTCCATTTGCATCACTTCATCTAATAAATCTTTAGCTTGATGCAGACTGAAATTTCGCAGAACCCATTTAACCTTTGGAAGACTTGTTGCACTCATCGAAAGAATGTCATAACCCATTGCCATCAATAAAACCGCAGCAGCAGGATCACCAGCAATTT
>JAUIKI010000116.1 GCA_030430875.1 Gammaproteobacteria bacterium
TGGTGATGTTTTTAACAACAAAAAAGTGAATCGTGCCCTATTTTTCTTCAAATTCTTTTATTACTTTACAAGCCTGCAACGATTATCACTTGAAATTCACGCCTATTTTCGTCGTCGCAAAAATGCAAAGGCCAATTTTGTACAACCTTCTAATTAAACCGAGACCTTTGCGCTAAAATAGCAACACCATCTAACTTGCTATTAATTCACCAAAGAATCAGCGACAATATCGCAAATAGAACACATCCATCAAACCACACATTCCTCATGGAAACCCAACGACGAAAACGTATTCTCTTTCTTGGTCTGCCAATTATTGGTGGCATGCTGTCACAAAGCTTGTTGAATTTAGTGGATACAGCAATGGTTGGCGCACTTGGTGGGACATCATTGGCAGGTGTTGGCATTGGTGGCTATGCCACCTTCATGGCAATGGCATTAATGATGGGACTGTCATCTGGTGTTCAAGCCTTAGTAGCACGTCGCATTGGCCAAGGGCAAACCAGTCAAGCTGCTTTCCCATTAAATGGAGGCTTGCTTATTGCGCTGGTAATTGGAACCCCTTTAACCTTATTATTTTTCTTCTCAGCTGACATTATCATTAATCTATTAAACTCGGATCCTGATGTCACCACTACCGCCATCCCCTACTTTGAAGCTCGACTATTCGGCATTGTAGCATTAGGGCTAAATTTTTCATTCCGTGGCTATTGGAATGGTATTAACCGTTCAATAACTTATCTCCACACCCTTGTTTTAATGCATGCAAGCAACGTCATTTTGAGCTATGGATTCATTTTTGGTGCATTTGGTCTCCCTGAAATGGGTGCAACCGGTGCAGGCGTTGGAACCAGTCTAGCACTCTATATTGGAACGATTTTTTATTTTTTCCTCACACTAAAGCATGCAAAATCACACGGCTTTTTGCACGGCCTTCCTAAGCGCGAGAATTTACTATCAATTTTACGACTCTCTGTGCCAAACTCATTGCAACAATTTTTCTTTGCCATTGGATTTGCAGTATTATTTTGGATTATCGGTCTAGTCGGTAAACAAGAATTAGCTGTAGCTCACGTGTTAATTAATCTAGCCTTATTTTTAATTTTACCAGGTGTTGGGCTTGGCATGGCTGCAACAACATTAGTCAGCGAAAGCCTCGGCGCAAATAATAAGGAATCTGCCTATCGTTGGGGAATTGAGGTTATCAAGCTTGCAGTCATTATTCTATTTTTACTCGGTACACCAATGTGGCTTTTTCCAGACCTGGTGTTAAGTATTTTTCTACGTGATCAACACTTAATTGACATTGGGCGCTTGCCTTTGCAAATGACGGGACTTGGCATTTGTATCGATGCTGTTGGCATCGTGCTGACTCAAGCTTTGCTGGGAGCTGGTGCAAACCGCAATGTCATGAAAGTATCCATTTTGACTCAGTGGATTTTCTTTCTGCCATTGGCCTACTTAGTTGGCCCAGTGTTAGGCTTTGGCTTGATTGGCATTTGGTGGATTCAATTAGTGCAAAGGCTACTATCATCCAGTATTTTTATGATGCTCTGGATGCGCAGACATTGGGCACATATTGTGATTTGAACATGTTACTAAAAACAGTTAAAAATCTCTGCATTTATTTTGAAGAAATCTTCAACAATCAACCACATTATCTGTGTTTTTCGCCTTACTGATTTAATCTATTTTTCCGAATCTTTTCTTCCATTAATTTTTATTTAGCTTGAATCCAATCAACACAACACAAATTGATTAGTATACAATCTTTTTTCTCATAAAAACTGCATCTCCCTATGTTTTTATGAAGTTGAAGCAATAATATTGTTTCACTCATGCTGTGATCTCTTAGCACAGCTCACTTTAACTAAAGGGATTTTTTTATGAGAAAACTATTGTTATTTATTATATTATTTTGTCTCAGCAGTTCTGCAATATCGGCTGTACATTCATCTCGCAACACATTAAGTTATACATTCCACGACTATGTTGAACATGTGATTACGACCAATCCCATACAAGCTAACCAACCGGTTTATTCATGGCGCACACACACTAAATTTAATGGTGATTCAGGGCCTCTTAGCTATGATGGGGATTATATTGGCGACACAAACTCAAAGGGTCAGTTAGTTATTTCTGCACCACATTTGCCGATGAATCCTATTTATTGTGGATACTTCACCGGAGAAAGAGTGGCTGTTGGTTCAAGAAATGCGCCTAAATCAAATGTTTTGAATTTCATGATTACAGCAGGAGTTTTACCCGGCCCACTTCCTCCATGGATACATCAATGTGGACCTAAGGGCTCTATTGATAAAAATAATAAATAGTTAAATCAAAAAGGCTATTAGATTCATTAATAGCCTTTTTGACTCTTTCAATTTATCACCAGAAAAATGATTAAATACACTATAAAGCACCATCAATGGCAAACCAGTTAGTTACTATGACTTCATCGTCACTGGTCCGTGCGATGACCCTAAAAGCTTTATCGACAATAGCAAAACTCATGATAAAATGATCCAAATCTATCAATACCAACAAATTCCACCATAATAAAATGATTATTCATTTTATTATAAATAACGCAACATGAGACTTTATTCATCAAAGTTTCTCTGATAAAAACAGTTAAAAATCTCTGCATTTATTTTGAAAAAATTTTCAATCAGCATCCACATTATCTGCGTTTTGCGCCTTAGTAATTTAATCTATTTCTTCAATTTTTTTCTTTCACTAACTTTTATTTAGATTGAACCCAATCAACACCACATAACTTGATTAGCATACAATCTTTTTTCTCATAAAAACTGCATAGCTTTATGTTTTCATAAACATGAAACGAAAAACATTGTTTCGATTACGCTGTGATCTCTGATCACATTTCACTTTAACTAGAGGGACTTTTTATGAAAAAACTATCGTTATTTATTATATTATTTTGTCTAAGCAGCTCTGCAATCTCACAGGTCTATTCGTCTCGAAATACATTAAATTACTACTTAGGTAGCTATGCTCTGCATGTGATTATAACTGATCCTATACAAGCTAACCAACCAGTTTATTCATGGCGCACACACACTAAATTTGATGGCACCCCAGGACCACTTGGCTATAACGGGACTTATATTGGACATACGGACTCAAATGGTCAACTAGTTATTTTCGCACCAAAGTTGCCATATAATCCTGTTTACTGTGGAAAATACCATGGAGAACGCGTTGCCGTTGGCTCAAAAAACTCACCTAAATCAAATTATTTAAATTTCAAAATTGAAGTTCCAATGATTGGCCCACTTCCACCATGGACTAATGAATGCAGAATGAACTACAGTAAGAATATGAAATAATCGTATTATTTGAAAGGCTATTAGATTTTTTAATGGCCTTTTTTTAGTTTTATTTTATTAAAGTTTTCCTTATCTCAAGTACTTTATTTTTCCAAACTTCATTCTAATCGAAAAAACAAAAGCTATTTTATTTCAAATCCTCACAGTTGTTTGGCGATAAGACAACGCTTCACTCAGATGCGATGTTTCAATGGAATCACTCATAGCTAAATCTGCAATGGTTCTGGCAACGCGCAAAATGCGATGGTAACCACGAAATGACAATTGATATTTATCCACTGCTTTCCATAACAAATTTGCATCATCAACTGAAAGCGCGCAATGCTTTTCAATTTCATCGCTTACTAGCTGCACATTTAATTTATTGGTGCGCTCAAGCTGCCGTTGGCTAGCGATTTCCACACGATGTCGAATGCATTGACTTGACTCGATCTTCTCGGTGGTTTTTTTCATATCATTAAGTTTGGTCTTTTGCAAAATCAAATGCATATCAATACGATCTAACAAGGGACCAGAAATGCGTTGTTGATAACGTTTGATTTTATCCATTGAGCAATGGCATCGACCGCTGTTATCGTTGTAATACCCACATGGACAAGGGTTCATGGCAGCAATCAACTGAAAACTTGCTGGGAACTTTACTTTTTGTTTAGCACGCGAAATCCAAATTTCACCTGACTCCATGGGTTGTCTTAACACTTCAAGCACGCGTCGATCAAATTCAGGTAATTCATCTAAAAACAACACACCATGATGCGCTAATGAGATCTCTCCGGGACGAGGTGTGCTCCCTCCTCCGACCAAGCCGACTTGAGAAATAGTATGATGCGGTGAACGAAACGGTCGATCCAACGTATAGCCTTGATTTTCAGGCAACAACGAACAAACTGCCGCAACTTCCAGCTGTGCTTGCTCACTCAATCTTGGCAAAATACTCGATAGTCGATTAGCCAACATGGTTTTCCCTCCACCTGGTGGCCCTTGCATCAATAAATGATGCCCACCTGCTGCGGCAATTTCCATTGCGCGCTTTGCCTGTTTCTGTCCAACAACATCCTTAAAATCCAATAAATTCGTCAGCGTGATTGATGGAAAATCCTGAGATTGACATTCTTGCAGTATTAATTCACCTTGCAAGTGATCACAAACCATTTTTAAATGATCAGCAATAAATGTTTTTGTCTGCTTGGCAAGCACGGCTTCATTTGCATTGTCTTTCGGAATGATTAAATGATGTTGAATTTTTCCTACTTGAACCGCAGCTGGCAACACGCCAATGACAGCTCGTAACTCTCCTGTTAGTGCAAGCTCACCTAAAAATTCAATATTTGCTAGTTTTTCAGAAGTAATTTGGTTAGATGCTGCAAGAATTCCAATGGCAATAGCCAAATCAAATCGTCCACCTTCTTTAGGTAAATCAGCAGGAGCCAAATTGATGGTCAAGCGTCGACAAGGAAATTCAAAGCCAGAATTAATTAGTGCGCTACGCACCCGTTCTTTACTTTCTCGCACAGCAGTTTCTGGAAGGCCAACAATGGCAAGTGCAGGCAACCCATTAGTAATGTGTACTTCAACCAAGACTTGTGGTGCATCAATGCCCACATTGGCCCGGGTTTTAATAACCGCTAATGAAGACATACAAATTGCTTTTCAAAATATTCAACGTCACAAAAAGCTATTTGACAACTTATCTGTTGATTTAACCAATTGTTTTCTAATGGATAGCTAAAGTAGCTAACTTTATTTCTAGTACAGATTGACAGCTGATGTTGAAAAACCAACTGATTAGTGACTGCTACTTCTCTCGACACTTGATCAAAACAATCATGCTGAAACAAACAGTTATTTATTTGTGCTTTTTTTGGTCGATGTGGAAAGTTGCTGTTCCAGCACTTGCATGGCAGCATTAATTTCTTCAAGTTTTTTTCGAGTGGCTTCAAGCACGGCATTTTGCGCATCAAATTCCTCACGTGTAACCAGGTCTAATCGAGAAAACACACCCTGAAGCAAAACATGTAAGTTTTTTTGCAATTCATCGCGGGTTGCCACTA
>JAUIKI010000117.1 GCA_030430875.1 Gammaproteobacteria bacterium
GAAAGAAGTAATATCAGAGATATAGTAATTCTCACCACATGTGACATGTTGTATGGCGTGACATAGAAATTAATGAAATACATCAGCGCTGCAAAAAATCCTGCTAGTGCCAATGGTGGAATTCTGTAGTTAGATAACATGATTTTGCTTCATATTTTTGTGCATGCTTTGTCGCTGAATGGAAGGATGATATCTAGTAATAAAATATTTAAGGAGCTGGTGTTTTACAAACTGAGTAATCATAACGAATGTTGACAGTGTAGTTTTCACCTTGTGGGTCTTTGATGTTTGAAAGGCCACGATATTCAAGCAAATATTTAGTTGATTTTTCATAAATCAAAAAAATGGGATCTGTTAATAAGCGATAAATAGGATTGCTTAGCTGCATTTTTAATGTGATTGTATTGTCAGTTTCAGCAGATTTTTGCATGATGAATTTAAATTTGTCTAGCTTTTCTGGTGACACAAAGTAAAAAGTGATGGTTTCTCCTTGTGATAAGACTGAAAAATGATGTTGCACGAATTGATCAAATCCTGCATCAATGACTAATTTGTCAGTTTTGTCGATAGTTGTTTGAATAAGTGATGCATCTGATTGAGATTTTTTGTAGATGAGCACTTGATTGTCTTCTAATTTTGCCCCTTCTTGATAGTCAATTCGCTGGTCAATCAGTGCAAATTGTGGGGTAAATCTTGCGTTGGAAAAATCCAGTTGCTTTACAGCAAATGGTCTGGATTCAGCATCAACATAGCTCACTGTGGCAACGTTTACTTTATTGTCTATGCGAGTTTCTTGATAATATTCGTAGTATGAAATAGCTTTTTTTTTGGTATCAAATGCAGTGCCTACGAAGCACCTATTTGTGGTTTCAGCAAAGCCGATTGCAGATGATGCCACCAGTGTGGGGATAATGATGACTAACAGAATGTGTTTCATTCGCCAGAGCTGTTAACCAAATCTTTCACGCAAGTTAATGCTTCTTCCATATGTTGGTGCGAACCAAATTGTGAGGAAAAGCGTTTTTTCACGACACCTTCTTTGTCGATGACATAGGTTACGCGCCCTGGTAATAATCCTAATGATTTTGGTACACCAAATGCCTTTCGCAAGTTATTACCTTCATCAATTAATAAAGGAAAAGGTAGGCGATGTTTGCTAGCGAAAGCTTGATGTTGTTCTTCAGAACCTTGACTGATGCCAATGACTTCTGCGCCTGCTGCAGTAAAGTCTTCATAAGCATCTCTAAAACTACAAGCTTCTTTCGTGCAAACAGGTGTGTCATCTTTGGGATAGAAAAACAAAACCACGACTTTTTTACCTGAAAAATCACTAAGTTTAATGGTTTCACCGACGTGAGTTTTAGCCATAAAACTAGGTGCTTTGTCGCCTTCGTTGATTCCCATATTATCTCCTTTAATGTGCGATTAACATTTAATTAGCCATTTAAAATTAACATAAACTAGCATGATATATCATTGCTTGTCCAAGTCAGATGGCGTTTTTTTTTCAGCTAATTGATGGTGGACTATTTCTTCCAATGATAAACCGCTTAACTTTTTAATAGAGCTAAACAGATACCAAAGTGCCCCAATCATAACAATCATTGATGGAACAACAATGACGGGATAGCTAAGCCAAATCATTTTTCCAATTTCCGCATTAAATGCTTCGGTGCCAGATGGGCTGATGACAATTATTTTAGCAAGTACGTAATTCAAGATAGCAGATACTAAGAAAGATCCCGCTAACAGGTAGGAAACGTGAACCAGTTTGACCTCAAAATTCTTCACATTACCTTGCGAATCGAGTGCTTGATGAACTTTTTGAGTGTCAAGTAAGGTGTCATTATAAAACAGTGTTCGAACCAGTGGATAGCGTGTTTTCAGTGAAATCAAAACAGCAATGCCGATCAAAAGTGGCACAGTAGCCTCTTTGATAGCAATCCATTTAGTATCAAGGTGCAATAAGCCAATTCCGCCGGTTAACAACAAGCTGATGATGCCGAGGATAGAGATAAAATTGACTTTTTTACGCTGGATGAAGTCCCAGATACCGTAGCAAAATGGAAAACTCAGCCCTGTGATCAGCCCCCAAACTGGTCCTAACCAGTCTGGGCCACTCAGTTTAGAGAGAATGACTGATGGGATGACGATGTTAAGAAGTATGCTGAGTAGAATATTTTCTTTTTTTGGAGTAGTTTGTTGATTAGCCATGATATTTGGTTTGATTAAAATTTATTCGTCTAATTATAGTGATTTTGTGTGCAACTGAACAGTTTTACTGAATAAGTAACTTGGGGTGTTGTCATTTGTGTTTTAGAATAGCGCTAGTGTCTTAAATAATTTTGACGTAGAGTCTTGGTGTTCACAATAATCCACAGGGAGTTTATATGAAGCAAACAGCATTCATCCTTCTAATCAGTATTTTACTAGTATCATGCTATCCTACGACACCGCTATTGGTTGCTGGTGCAGTTGGTTGGCAGGTTGCTGAAGTGCAAACGCAAGTACGTCGCAAAGCCGAAGAGTGTTCATTAGAAGACCAAGACTTAATACGTCCGTCAATTGAAGCTATTAGCCAAAATCGTAGCAGTGAAGTTGAAGAGATTTTCTTGAAGATTCATGCAGATACAAAGAATTCTGATCAAGTGCGTGCAGAAGCTCTGTATCAAATTGGTTTGATTTATATGAATCGATTCAATGATCAGCGTGATGATGAAAAAGCAATCACCTACTTTAAAAACATATTGAGTGAATTTCCGGGTTTGGTTCTGTGTGATAGTGTTGAAGAGAAATTGAGTTTAATTGATCGCCGAAGAAATAACCTTGAAGAATATTCAGCGCAGCAACGCTTGATTGCGCGACGAGATATTTTGAAAAAAGCCTTTGAATGCAGTGTGTTAGAAGAAGATTTGTTGGGTTTGTCTGTGGAAGCTATCAGTGAACGCAAGGCTAGTATGATTGAAGAAACTTATCTTGCTATTTATCGTGATCGCAAAACCACATCGCGTGAAAAAGCTGCAGCGCTTTATCAAATCGGTTTGATTTACATGAATGAATTTAATGTTGATCGCGATGATGTTAAAGCACGATACTATTTTGAAAAAATTCTCAAAGAGTTTCCAAGAGAACCAGTGTGTGGCGATGTAACTGAAAGAATGCAAGAACTTGAGTTGCGTAAACGTCGATCACGTTGATTCAAATAAGCAAAGGTTGTGTTGCACATGCTGCAAGTGGATGAAAAGTCTATGCGAAAGAAGCGCAACACAACTTGGCTTGTACTCTCTCATGCTACTCCAGTCATTGTGATAAAGATTCAATGATAAGAAATGCCTGAAATTCCCTGTGCTTTTGTTGAGAAAGTGTTCAATTTCTCGTTATTACCTGGATTTTGCGTCTTAATTTGACTCTTTTCCTCTTTTTTCTTGCATTGCCTTTTATAGAAAAGGTTTCAAGATAATTCTATGTGATGATTTTGAAAGTTAAGAACACAGTGCTATCTGTTTTTTTCTGGTTGTTATGTAAGAGTAAGAAATCTACTTTTTTATCGTAAAATTAATTGATTTTTGCTAGTGAACAGGCAATAGTGCTGAAATAATCTCAGTGCCCAATTAAACCAAATTTGATCAATGTGATGCAAAAAATATGTGGGGTAGACGAGGCTGGCAGAGGGCCTTTGGCAGGACCGGTGATAGCTGCTGCTGTGATTTTGGATCCAAATCGGCCAATTCAAGGTCTTGCCGATTCAAAGATATTAACCGAAAAAAAACGCCTTATTTTGGCAGAAATAATTAAAGCAAACGCTCTAGCTTGGTCAGTTGCATCAGCCAGTGTGAATGAAATTGATGAGATTAATATTTTACAAGCAACATTTTTGGCAATGCGTCGCGCCATTGCTAATTTATCAATCCTACCAAGTGAGATTTTAATTGATGGTAACTGTCTGCCACCAGGATTGTCTGTTACAGCTAAGGCGATTATAAAAGGGGATAGTAAGGTTGCTGAGATTTCTGCTGCATCTATTTTGGCAAAAGTCAGTCGAGATGCAATGATGTTGTCACTTGATCATGAATTTCCACAGTATGGTTTCAAGCAGCACAAAGGTTATGGAACCAAAGCACATATTGCTGCATTGAAGCAATGGGGGCCTAGTCGAGAACATCGACAATCGTTTGCGCCAGTGAGAAATTTGGTTGATAAACTTGTTTCAATATAGATAAGGAGTGCTGCGATTGAATAAAGATGACTGGCTTATAAGGGCCAGTCATCTTGTTAAACTCTATCAGTTCTCACAATCCCAAGTACCACGGCTGCTTTCCTTGCAATGTTCAGCAACGTCTGCAAGTTCAACAGGACCAAGGTCGATGCAGACCGTACCAGCACACTCTATGAGTGTACAGCCTTCTTGATGACACCAGACTTCAGTTCCAGCGTGTGCAATTTGATTCAGCGATAATAATCCAAAAGTGATAATCCCGATCAACTGTTTCATTGTGGTCTCCTTTTATAAGACGTTGATGTTTTTTTATTGATATCAGTAACAAGAATTTCTTGCTACGAGAGAAATATTACTGAAATAATTGGGGATGAAAAATCGATGAATGATGAGTGGTGTCAAAGAAGAGATCAAATTCTTAGGCGGTAGTAATTTCAAGCTGAGTAGTAATTTTTTTGTATAAATTTAACACAGGAAAGATAAGGTTTTTAATGCTAACTAACTAAACTCAGTAAATATTGTGCTAACTTTTTACAGAACTCAATATTGGCGAGAAAAAATCTCTCAGGTTAGATTTAAGTGTTGTGCAGCTTTCACTGCGCCAATGCGGTTTGATACGCCTAGTTTTCCATAAATATTACCCAGATGCCATTTAAGCGTTAGCTCAGAAATATTCAGTTGTTTTGCTAATGATTTATTGTTTTCACTGGAATATAAACGCTTCAAAATATCTGATTCTCGACGCGTTAATGGCTCTAATAATAAAGCAGCAGTCGGTTTTTTGATTAATTTATTTTTCTTTAAATAATTCTTTAAAGAATGGATATAGTTAAGTGAATTTGGTGTCGATGGGTTTTTTTCGAGGCTGTCTAATAGTTCAATGAGAAACGGCTTTATCGACATGGCTTCCTGTAAAAAAGGCATGATAAACCCTTCAGGAGAAGCAAGATTTATTGCATTGCATAGAGCATCTTTTGCTTGAGAAAACTGTTTTTTTTGATGCAGTGCATTGGCTTGAAAAATCAAATAATAAATTAATGTTAAGTTGCGATTTTGTTGCTTTAATTTTTTTATCCATGGTTTGATCAGCGTAAGTGCTGTTACATGATTTTTTTCATGAAGCGCTACGCGT
>JAUIKI010000118.1 GCA_030430875.1 Gammaproteobacteria bacterium
ACCGGCGTAAATCATCCTTTAGGAAAAAACATGATCGGTGCATTTTATCAGCCGCGTGGTGTTATTGCTGATATCAGCACGTTGCAGACTTTATCCAAGCGAGAATTTGCAGCAGGCATGGCGGAAGTTATCAAGTATGGATTGATTCGTGATTATGCATTTTTTGAATGGATTGAAAGCAATGCAACAGCACTGATTGATCAGAATGAAGTGATTTTAGCGCGAGCAATTAAGCGCTCTTGCGAAGTGAAAGCAGAGGTTGTGGCTGTTGATGAGCGAGAAGGTGGCCTGCGTGCCATTTTAAATTTAGGCCATACATTTGGACATGTGATTGAATCTGCGATGCATTATCGCGGTGTTTTACATGGTGAAGCCGTTGCCATTGGCACGATGATGGCAGCACGATTGTCTGAAAAACATGGCTGGATATCTTCACAAGAGGTGGTGCGTATTCGTGAGATTTTTGAAGCATTTTCGCTGCCTGTGACGTTTAACATTCCGTTAACGCTTGATGAATATTGTGATGCAATGATGTTAGATAAGAAAGTTAAAGATGCTAAATTGAATTTGATTTTATTAGAAAAAATTGGTAGCGCACACATTACTCATGCCTATGATCAAACATTGTTGCGCGAAACGATTGCTGAGTTTTTATAATTTGACAGCATTTTAGACTCCTGTAGTCTTATCGCAGAGATCTCATATTGGTTGACATAAAAATGAATACACCAATAATAATGACAAAATTGCATCCACCTAGGTTGCTATTCAATCCAATGCCTCGCAAAGAACATTGCTGGGAGACTGTGTCAAATCATCGGTGTAAGGTGTTTGCAGTCACAGCACCTGCAGGTTATGGTAAGTCGACTTTGTTGAGCCAGTGGCATGATGAAATAGATAATGGCAGCTTTGCTAAAGTCTGGTTTAACATAGATGCGCATGATAATGATCCAGTTCGTCTGATTCGATATTTAATTACCGCCTTAGAAAGTGCAACAAATATCACGTTTAAAACAACCCTTGACCAACTAAAGACAAATGGCTTTGCGATTGATTTGTTAATTGATTGTCTGTTATCTGATCTTTCTCAGCTAGATAAAAAAACAATCTTATTTATTGATGATTTGCATTTAATCACCAATGAAATTTGTTTGACGCTTTTCACGCAATTGATCTTTAAATCGCCTTCACATTTAGTTTTTGTGTTGGCAAGTCGCCAATATCTTCCGTATCATCTCAGTCAGCTTAAAGTGACAGAATCACTTTATCATATTGATATGAACTCGCTGAGTTTTTCATCCAGTGAAATAAATTGTTATATTAACGATTATAAAAAACTAAATCTTAGTTCGAATGAAATTGATTTATTAGCAAGCACAACAGAAGGCTGGGCCGTAGGATTGCAGTTAATTACCTTAGTGCTAGAAAACTATTCTGATAAAAAAGCTTTTCTAAATCAACTGCTCAGCATGGACAAAGATATTGCCCAATATTTGGAAGAAACAGTATTCTCTACACTCGTGAAAGATCTGCAAGATTTTATTCTAACTGTGGCATTGTTTGATAGATTTTGTGCTGATTTATTTCAAGCAATCACTGGTCGTCATGATGGACATGCCCTCATTGCTCAATTAGAAAAAATGAATTTATTTATTATTTCATTAGATTATTAGGGTCAGTGGTATCGTTTTCATCATTTGTTTGAAGAATTTCTTCGCAAGAAAGTTAAATCTGTCTTAAATAATAAAATAGAGACTATTTATTGTTTGAGTGGCCAGTGGTTTGAAGAAAATAAATGTATTGTGGAAGCAGTTAATTGCTATTTCTCAGGTAAGCAATATGATAAAGCCGCAGAGCTTCTAGCCAAAAATTGCTACCGAATTGTTACACTCGATGCAGAGTATGATCGCTATTTAAATTGGATTAACCAACTGCCTGAGCATTATTTATATCAGTGGCCTGAACTCCGTATTAGTTATGTTCACGTATTGTTAGTGAAATTTGATTATCTTCATGCCGAAAAACAGGTGGTTGCAATTAGTCAATGGCTAGATGATTGTAAAAAGGGGTTAATCGATATTAAATGCTACCCAACAGGCCATATTCAATTTATTGAAGTAGCTAGAGAATATTTATATTGTTTAGTAGCTTCTCATTTGGATCGTTTGAGTGAATGGAAGACATTAGCAGAGCAATGGTTGGCTGAATGGTCGATGCTGCCAGCTTCACAAACTGGCCCCATATACACAGCATTCGCCTATGCCTGCTCATTTACTTATGATTTTGAAGATGGTCATCAGGCTAGTTGTGTTGCGCTTAAAGGTGCCGAACAATTGAATAGTTATCATGGTTGTGTTTGGTCACACATGAGCCAAGGTTTTTTGTTTTACCAACAAGGGTGCTTGACTGAAGCAAGTGAATGTTATCAACAAGCGTCTAATTATACTAACTTCGAGTGGGGTGGTAATGTTAATTTTTTTCAATGCGTTGTCAATTTGCATTGGCTCGCTGTTGATTGGGATCAAGGTGATTTGAAAAAAATTGATCAATTGCAAATAAATCAAGATGAGCATATGAAAACTATTTCTTTTGTTCATCTGTTAATAATCCTTTTTACCACATTGATAAAACATGCCTGTTTAAAAAAAGAATATCACATTGTAAAAGAATTAATGAAAAGAGGTTACGCATTGGCGTCGACACATAATATGATGCGACTTCGAACTGCTATAGCAAGTGAACATGTTCATTTTTATCTCATTCAAAATCAGCTGGATAAAGCAAAAGAACTAGCGTCTGATACTGGTTTGATTGACAATAGCATCATTAATATTCCAGAAGGATTTGAGTCAATTGTTACAGAATATAGCCATTTAACACAGATTCGTTTGGCACAGGCAGAAGGATCAACAGAAAAAAATATATTATTAAATCGCATGATTCAACAAGTTGTTCGGCAGAAACGTATTGGAATGCTCATACAATTACTGATTCTTAGATCGATTGGGTTATATCAAGAACAAAAAACAAGGAATGCAAAGAGGGTTTTAGTTGAAGCGCTTAAATATGCTGCACCTGAAGGTTATGTCATGCGTTTTGTCTATGAGGGAATAAAAGTAAAGTCACTATTAATCGAGGTGATCAATGAGTTACCAAATGATTTTATTGTCACCGATCAGTTTGATTATTTTGCACGTATGTTGTCGTTGTTAGGCGAGAAAGAATCTTCTGCTGCTGCTGATGCTGATGAAATAAATCAAATTATTGAGCCGTTAAGTAAGCGTGAATTAGTGATATTAAAAGAATTAGATAGTGTGGCGACTAATGCTGAAATTGCATCACGACTGTGTATTGCCGAATCAACATTAAAATGGCATTTGACAAAGATCTATAGCAAGCTAGATGTGCCTAATCGTGCTAGTGCTGTCAGTCGTGCTAAAAAACTTATAACGTCTTTAAATTCTTGAATTTTATAAATAAACTGTTCTTGGTGTTTTCGTTAGCTTGTGACTGTCGATGTTCCACTGGTTTTGGATAAATTGAAGCCATTGCATTAAAATCATAAGGATAAAGTTGGTTAGTAATTTGTTATTGTTTCTATTGACTTTATATTGCAGTGGTCTTCCGCGGCCTTAGATTAAGAGATTTTTATATTTTCTCTATCATGGGGCATGCTGTGTTTAGTTTTTTATAGGTCAGGTATGCCTCAATATTTTGCTGTTGTGTAGAAAGCACTATATTTTTTTGATAAGATCCCTGTCTGGGAAAGATCTTGGTGATATAAAATAAAGTTAACAACTTTTATCAGCTGCTTAACAGGGAGAGTTCATGACAATAAAAAAAGGTAGCTTGCAAAAAATTACGCCACACTTCTCCAGACAAGAATTTGACTGTCAAGATGGCTCTTCTTATCCTGACGAATGGATTACTTCACGCTTAAAACCATTATGCGAAGCACTAGAGCTTATTCGAGAGCAGCTAGGGAAGCCTCTTATAATTAGTTCAGGCTACCGAACGGTTAAACACAATCGTAGAATTGGTGGTGTCAGAAATTCTCAACATGTACAAGGTCAAGCAGCTGATATTCAATGCTCAAATGTAACCTCAAGTAAAATCTGTAAAATCATCCGAAGCCTGATTGCGGAAGGAAAAATTCCTAAAGGTGGTGTAGGTCTTTATAGTAGCTTTGTTCATTATGATATTCGAGGCAGAAACGCTTTTTGGAAAGGAAAATAATTTTGTATTTCATAGTCTGACTTTACTATTTTTTAAGGTTAAAAATCGACCATAACGTAGATAATCAAGTTCATTTTAATCGACAGCTACTCTTATTCTGTAGCATTACTCTGATGGCTATTAATTATTGTGGAAAGTACAAATAATCAGGAAAAACATTTTATATCTAACTTTGGATCAGAAAGCTGTACAACTCAAGAGTCAAAAATGAGTGTTTTGCCTGCGATCAATCTCCCCAAAGGAGGAGCTGCTCTACGTGATCTAAATGAAACACATTCAGTCAATGCTGTTAATGGTGCCTCGGGTCTCTCAATTCCGTTACCTTTTAGTCCCGGACGTGAGGGGAAAACTCCGCAGATGAGCCTAACTTACAGTAGTACAACAGGAAATGGAGCCTTTGGTCTAGGTTGGGGGCTTGATCTTCCTAGTGTCACGCGTCGTACAGATCGAGGGTTGCCTCGCTATGATGATCAAAAACACTCTGACATATTTTTATTAAATGGAGAAGAGCTAACATTACGCTATCAGAAAAAGCAGAATAAATGGATTCCTGATAGTTATGAAAAGAACAATTTTCTCATAACGTGCTATCGACCAAGAATTGAATCAGGCTTTAGTCGAATAGAGAAATATCTTAATCTAAGCAACGGCATTACTCATTGGGAAATAACAAAATCAGATGGAACAAATTTAATTTTTGGCCAGAGTAATGAGGCACGCATTGTTGATCCAGAAGATTCAAATAGAGTTTCGAGCTGGTTTCTAGAACGACAACAAGACCTAAAAGGTCACGTTGTTTGCTATCGATATAAAGAAGAAAATGGTGAAGGCTTGGATGACTCATCTTGTTACGAAAGCTCACAAGTACGGCAAGGTAATGACAATCAGATTTATTTAAAATCCATTCATTATGGCAACCACACGCCTAATCAATCTGGAAATTTCCACTTCCATCTGGTTTTTGATTATGGAGAACATTTAGGTGAAATTCCAAGCTTTGAAGAGAAGGGGGTATGGGGGCTACGTCAGGATCCTTTTTCAACATACCGTAGTGGTTTTGATGTGCGGACTTATCGTCGCTGTCAACG
>JAUIKI010000119.1 GCA_030430875.1 Gammaproteobacteria bacterium
CGGTTTTTTGCAAAACAACCTTTCTCGCAGATGTTGTCAGGAAATTTTTTGGGCGCACCGCTTGGTATTGGTGATGATGCGGCAATTGTTAGCATTCCCAATGAACATGATTTAGTTGTAACCACTGATACATCGATCAGTGGCCGCCATTTTTTGGAATCTACCAGCGCCTTTCATATTGCCTATCGTTCAATAGCGGTGAGTTTGAGTGATTTAGCTGCCATGGGAGCCATTCCATACGGTTTTTTGTTAAATATAACCTTGCCTGAGTACAATGAAGTTTGGCTGACAGAGTTTTCTGGTGGCATTGCGCAAATTGCCAAGACTTATGGTCTTACATTAATTGGTGGTGACACCACGCGAGGTCCTTTGGCCATCGGTGTGACCCATTTGGGTCTTGTTTCTAAAGGTCAGGCGATTCAACGCTCTACTGCAAAATCTGGAGACTTAATCATTGTGTCAGGCAGCTTAGGCGATGCAGCCGCTGGATTAGATTGTTTGAAGAGAGAGACCAGGGCGGTTACTGATTATCTTCCTTCACGTTATTTGCAGCCAGAGGTTCGGTTAAATCTCGGTCGAGTGCTGGGAGGTTTTGCAACATCAGCCATTGATATTTCTGATGGATTACTGGCTGATTTAGGTCATATACTTACTAAAAGTGGAGTGGGCGGAGTCATTAACTTTGATGCCATCCCGTTATCAAATGCTATTGTGGATTATTGGGGTGAAACAAAAGCCCGTCAATTTGCTGTTTGTTGTGGAGATGATTATGAGCTATGTTTTACGATTCCAGCTGATAAATGTGATACATTAAAAGTGCTTGCTGATAAAGTTAATATTGAATTAACGGTGATTGGACAAATTAACTCAGATGTTGGAAATTTGCAGTGTCTTGATAGCGCGGGAAACCCTATGGAGTTTTTGAATACAGGATTTAACCACTTTTATGACAACTAAAACAAAATTGCCTCGATCAATTTGGACGAATCCTGTGCATTTTTTGGCATTTGGTTGTGGGTTAGGGGCCATGCCGATTGCACCAGGCACATTTGGAACGCTGCTTGGTATACCGTTAGTTATTTGGCTTGATTCCATGCATGCAAGCTATGCATTTTTGACCATATTAATTCTGTTTTTTTTAGGTATTTGGCTGTGTGGTAAAACAGCTCAAGATATCGGTGAGCATGACCATTCGGGTATCGTTTGGGATGAAATTGTTGGATTTGCTGTTGCGGTGAATGCATTACCTCTGACATGGGAATGGCTTTTAGCCGGGTTTTTATTATTTCGGCTGTTCGATATAGTGAAGCCTTGGCCAATTTCTTATTTTGATAAAACGCTTGAAGGTGGGCTTGGCATCATGTTCGATGATATACTTGCAGGGATTTTTGCAGGAGTAATTTTGCAAATTAGCCACTTTTACTTTTTTTATTAAGCACGGAAAATCCCGAATCTCATGAGTATTCAATTTGTTGCTTCTTCTGAGTTACCTACAAAATGGGCAAAGTTCACATTGTATGGTTTTGAAGAAACTGATTCAAAAAAAGAGCATGTTGCATTGGTGTTAGGTGACATCGATCATAATTCACCGGTGCTTACTCGATTACATTCTGAATGTTTAACAGGCGATGCTTTATTTAGTTTGCGCTGCGATTGTGGCTCTCAGCTACAGCGTGCTATGGAGAATATTGCCCAAGAAGGTCGAGGCGTTTTATTGTATCTGCAGCAAGAGGGTCGAGGAATTGGGCTAATGAATAAAATCAAAGCTTATCATCTGCAAGATGTGGGTGCTGACACGGTTGAGGCCAATGAGCAGTTAGGTTTTCCTGCCGATTCACGTGATTACTCAATTTGTGCTGAAATCTTGAAATATTTGCATATCAAGCGCTTACGGTTGATGACAAATAACCCTAAAAAAATTGCTGCATTAGAGCAGTTTGGTTTTGAGGTTGCTGAGCGAGTTCCCCTAAGAACTGGGCAGAATCCCCATAATGAGAAATATTTAGCGACAAAAGTAGACAAATTGGGCCATTTGATGAGTGATGACTAATAATACGAGACCATTGCAATAAACTCGCAACGATAAAAATAGTTAATTTCCCCATTTTTTCGTTAAAAATTAGCCAATAACTTGTTGCTGCCTGCATTTTATGCCTTAATTTGGCGCTTTTCCTCTTATTTTTCTTCCATTGACTTTTAGTGCAAAGGTTTGAATATTTTAACAAATTTCTGCTGAGCAAGCGGTAATATTGTTTACGATCCAGGTCATTTTTTAAATAACCTGCTAAATCACGCGACAAATATTTTTCCAGATTGATGATATAATAGCGTTGATTTTCTTATTTATTATTTTTTTAGGAGGAATTATGGGCGTATTAGTTGGAAAACCTGCACCTGATTTTACGGTGCCTGCGGTTTTAGGTAATGGTGAAATAGTAGAGCAATTTAATTTTAAAGAAGCAACAAAGGGAAAATATAGCTTAGTATTTTTCTATCCGTTGGATTTCACTTTTGTTTGTCCATCTGAATTGATTGCATTAGACAATCGAATCAGCAATTTTCAGGAACGTAATGTTGAGGTGATTGGCGTATCAATCGACTCGCATTTTACCCATAATGCATGGCGTAACACCCCAATTGCTAAAGGCGGAATCGGTCAAGTCAAATATACATTAGCAGCTGATATGGCGCATGATATTTGCAAAGCCTATGATGTGGAATCTGCAGGTGGTGTTGCCTTTCGTGGTGCATTTGTGATTGATAAAGAAGGAGTGGTGCGCTCTCAAATCATTAATGATTTGCCATTAGGTCGAAATATTGATGAGCTGCTGCGCATTGTTGATGCACTGCAATTCCATGAAGAAAATGGTGAAGTGTGCCCCGCAGGTTGGCAAAAAGGTGAGACCGGTATGCAAGCAACACCAGATGGTGTCGCTACTTATCTTGCTGGAAAATCAGAGGCATTATAATACCATTTATTTTCACAAATACTTGTGAGAAGTATTTATGGTGGTTTTTGTAACATGATGACAATATCAATTAGCCTGCAGACACTTGCAGGCTAATATCTTCGAGTTCTATGGCTTCAACACTTTTCAGCAAAACAGTTAAATCACTTTCATCTCCGCGATTGCTGGCACTTTTTGTTTTTTCTGTGTGCATTACCTTAGTAAGTCTCATCGGAATGATTGCTATTAGTATTTGGATTTTAAGTAGCACAGCATGGGTCAGTTGGAGTTGGCTTGAATGGTTGTTAGATATTGTTGGCACATTGGGTGTGGGTGTGCTGACTTGGTTTTTATTTCCAATCATTGTGCCAGTGATTGGAAATTTATTTCTGGAGAAAATTGCCAGCATTGTTGAAGCTGATTCATACCAAGTTCATCAAGCAAAACAACGATATTCTTGGTTGCAAGAATTATGGTTTGGCATACGTTTTCTTTTACTTTCGTTATTGTTAAATTTACTTTGCTTGCCATTTTATTTCATTCCCGGAATTAATTTAATTTTGTATTATGGCTTGAATGGTTATCTACTAGGCCGAGAATTTTTTGAAAGTGTTGCCAAGCGACAATTACCAAAAAATTCCGTGAAGCGCGCGCGTAAAAAAATATTGAGCGTAGTTTGGGGCTTAGGCATTTTGTTGGTATTTATGGCGAATGTTCCTGTTTTAAATTTAACTGTACCTTTTGTTGCCTGTGTCGTGATGGTGCATCTGTTGTATCAAAAAGTGATGCCAAGCACTGCAGTTCCATCTGAGTCAATCAATGCCTGAATTACCGGAAGTTGAAACGGTATTACGTGGACTCACACCACATTTAGTCAATCAAACAGTCAAAATCTGTGTGCTTAGGCGAACGAGTTTGCGTTGGCCAATTCCTTTAAATCTACCCGACTTATTGGAAAATCAAACCATCCTTGCGTGTTCGCGACGAGCAAAATATTTTCTGATGCAATTTGCAGAAGGCAGTTTACTGATTCATCTTGGAATGAGTGGTCGACTATGTTTAGTGGCAGCAGAAAAACCCGTTGCTAAGCATGATCATGTTGATATTGTTTTGCAGAATGAAAAAATATTACGATTCACTGACCCACGACGATTTGGTTGCATTTTATGGATTGACGATATTTTTCAGCATAGATTATTAAAAAATCTTGGACCAGAGCCGTTGTCTCGAGAGTTTTCAGGCCAGCATCTGTTTCAACAAATACAGCGTCGAAAACTTACAATAAAAACACTGATCATGAATCAACATTGTGTGGTTGGTGTTGGTAATATTTATGCAAGTGAAGCCCTATTTAAAGCTGGTTTGCATCCAAAAAGATTGGCTTGCAGTTTGACTCAGATTGAATGTAATCAATTGGTGAAAGCCATTAAACAGGTATTAAAGTCTGCGATTAAGGCAGGCGGCACGACATTGAAAGATTTTGTCAATGGTTCAGCTGCTCCAGGATATTTTCAACAGTCATTAGCAGTCTATGGTCGAGAAAAACAAGCTTGTAAGCAATGTGATCACCTCATTCAAAAAATACAATTAAATCAACGCAGTACATTTTTTTGTGAAAACTGCCAAAACCTTGGGGGGAAATAAAAATGTCAACTAACGGTATCAAACGTTGTGAGTGGGCTTGCAAAACAGCATTGGAAGAAAAATATCATGATGAAGAATGGGGCGTTGCCATTTATGATGATCAAAAGCTGTTTGAGTTTTTGATATTAGAAGGTGCACAAGCAGGATTAAGCTGGTCAACAATTTTGGCAAAACGTGATAATTACCGACAAGCATTTGATCAATTTGATGCAAGGAAAATTGCAAAGTATTCAGCAAAAAAAATTGAGACATTGTTGAATGATCCCGGGATTGTTCGGAATAAATTAAAAAGCCTCGCGACAGTGGAAAATGCTAAATGTTTTTTAGTTAGATTTTATGGCTCAAGATTAGGTTAGACACAATGATTAGATTATTTGATATACTTCTTTTAGTATGAACATTCAAAATATACAAACACACGTTAATCCAATTCTGAAAGCTTTTAATGTAAAAAAGGCTTCTCTTTTTGGATCTTATGCTAGACAAACCGATATTACACCATCTAGTGATGTTGATATTTTAGTGGAGCTTAACAATCCAATTAGCCTGCTAAAGTTTATTGATCTCAAACAACAACGAAGAATCTCTCAACAAAAAAGTTGATCTAGTTCAGTACAAGCAAATAAAACCTTCGCTAAAAGACTATATTTTAAAAGATGAGCAAATTTTGTATCAATCATGACTAAAAGGGCAAA
>JAUIKI010000120.1 GCA_030430875.1 Gammaproteobacteria bacterium
TTAAATATGACATCTTTTAAAACGCGTGATGAGCAAGAAGTAGCAGGTTATGCTGAAGCGATGGATATCATTTTTCAATCCTATGAAGATTTCCATATCACTGAAAACCATATTCGACAGTTGCACCAAATTTTATTACGCCACAGTCATAAAGATGAACGTCATCGAGGTCATTATAAAACGTTAAATAATCATGTTGTTGCATTGAATGATCAGGGTGAAGAAGTGGGCGTTATATTTGAAACAGCTACCCCCTTTGACACGCCACATCAAATGGAAGAACTGGTCCATTGGGTTAATAAAGCTATCGCTGAAAATAGTTTTCATCCGTTGTTGATTGTCGCAGTTTTTGTCGTTGTGTTTCTAGCAATCCATCCATTTCAAGATGGGAATGGTCGACTATCTCGTGTTTTGACAACATTGATGTTGCTGCGTGCTGGTTATGCTTATGTTCCTTTCACGTCACTAGAAAACATTATTGAAGAGAATAAGGATCTATATTACAAAGCATTGCGTCGGACTCAAGCAACGCTTAAAAATGACGAAGTCGATTGGCAACCTTGGCTTGGTTTTTTTCTGCGTTGTTTGAAGAAACAGAAAGCTAAGCTTGCTATTAAAGTGGAAAAAGAAAAAATCTTGAGTGAAAAAGCACTTCCGACTTTGTCTCTACAAGTGTTAAGTTTGCTGGGAAAGCATGAGCGTTTGAGTATATCTGAAATCGTGACACATACCGGTGCAAATCAAAATACGCTTAAAGTTCGATTGCGAGAATTAATTGCCCTTGAAAAAATTCAGCGTCATGGAAAGGCTAGGGCAACGTGGTATAGCTTGAGGAGGTTGTAGTGAAAATCAATGCAATAAAGAAGACAGGTTATGGCGATTAAATGTGATCTAAACTGTACTAGCTCAGACTTGATCTGACAGACACCTGTAAAAAATTGGTAACTGTTAGATTAAGTCGAAACTAGTACATCTAAACGCTTTTTATTATGCATGATCATCTTTGAGTCGCGGTTAATTCAGCTTGAAACCAGCATATTTTTATCAAAATAGATGAAAATAAAATCTAAATTAGATTAAAAATGATTCTAATTTTGGGTTTGTAATACGATTTTCTCTAAACTTTCCATTGATTGTATCTTCTTAACCTATTGATTTAATTATATATTATTATATTCATAAGTATTCATCTGGGTATTCTTAGCCAAAACGGTAAATTTTCTCCATCGCATCGAGATCAACTGTTGTCACTGGATGCGGTTTTTAAGTTTCATTAACTTTATTTTTGGAGAAAAATTATGAAGAAATTAACGTTGATTTTAGGTGCATTATCTATGGTGTTCTTAAGCTCTCAGTCATATGCAGACTGGTGTACTCCTGAGTTTGGAAAGAATAGGGTACAAATTTGTTGCTTTGACAGCGCGTGTGACACTTCTGTCGGTGGTAAAGTGGTAATGTCGTGCACTAACACTGTACAGCCTAAAGGCGGTCCACCTTGCCAAAAACATTAATTCGTAGCGTACTAGCTCAGATAGTTTGTTGAAATAGAAGTAATCGTAGGTTGGGCTTTGCTATTGCTCAGCCCAACCTGCGAGCTACTTTTGCTTTTGCATAAAGATAGTCACTTCAGCCATAGTGATCCCAAATTTTTTAATATAAGATCGGTTCATTAGCACACCATCATTCATTAACCACATCCAATCATCAAATTGAACTCGATAGGTTGTATCATCCACCGGCAAATCCATGCTATAGGACCACTGAGCAGCATTACCATAAACCATGCTCGAAGCGACGCCTAACACGTCATCAGCTCGCCCTTCATAACTATTGGCGCCTTTTTTCTCAATCGTCCAGACTCGTCTTTGAGTCTCACCATCATAATAATAAAAATCTTCTTCAAGTGTTCCTACATCACCATCCCAGCTTCCAATAATATCCACATCAAAGCGATTCACGACATTACCACTTCGATTTTGGACAATACCCCATGCTTTAATTTTTCCACTAAAGTAAGTCTGTAAGTCAAATCTGGGTTCTAAATCAAGATAATTTTTGGATTGAATCCCACCGCAACCCACCAAAGCCATACAAAAAAAGATACAATGTAAAGTCTGAATTTTCTTCATAGATAACCTCTGTCATTTTGTTAGTGACTCATAAAAAGTTAATTGTCTTTGACCAAAAAAATATTACCAGACTGGGCCTTTTCAATCAGCAGTGCAGGTGGTGTAAATCAATGACCGTATTTTTCCATCAAACCTTGAGCACGCAATACAAATTTCTTCAATCCATATTGATTAATAAATTGTAATGCTCAGCCCGGCCAACCCAATTCCAAAAATATTGCCAACATTAATATCTTCTTCTAAACAACGAACCGTTTCAATCGCTTGAATAAATAAAATACAGTTTTTCATATCAGCACGGCTGATTAGCTCCTGATTTCCAACAAAAATAGTATACCAATCTGGCCATAATGATTTTTTACCTTCTTTGAGATAATCATAAAATTTGGCTTGATGAGATTTACCGCATCGATCAAATGCATTGATCATTCGATCAATTACTGCTTTAGCTAGATGAGGCACCCAAGGTATACTGCTATCTTCGAATGCTTTTTTAGACTAAGAGGCCATCATATAGCTTTATTAAACCACTACCATACTCTCATCAAAGTCAGCTAAAATAAAGTCAATTTCAGGTTGTGTTTCCTCGATTCAATGCGTTTCCATAGGATTTTTTCTAAATCAGCCATTAATGATCGGCCTATAACCCATTGATTTTATTGGTTATTATTTTATTCATCAATATTCATCTAGGTATTCTTGGCCAAAACGGTAAATTTTCCTCATCGCATCGAGATCAACTGTTGTCACTGGATGCGGGTTTTAAGTTTCATTAACTTTATTTTTGGAGAAAAATTATGAAGAAAGCAATTATACTAGGAGCCTTGGCGATGACTTCACATGCTGGGCCAGTTACTAGGTACGCTGTCTGTTTGACTAAGGCTGGTGATAGTCACCAAGAGGTACTGAAATGTGAGAAGCAGCTTTCAGAAAACGCTAAGGCGTGTAAAAATCATCTTAGACGTTGTGCTTAGAGCTTGTAGGGTAGATTAACGGAGTGTAATCCACCGAAAATCTTCCTGGATTATGCTCATCCCTCGCTAATCCAGGCTACGATCTACATTTGTCATATGCCTTTGAGTTACGGTGAGAAGTCTTTTCTCACCGTTTTTTATCATTTTGAGACCATTGCATTAAAACTACAACGATAAAAATAGTTAAAAATCTCCATATTTTCGTTGCAAAATTGGTCAATAACTTGTTATTACCTGCATTTTGCGCCTTAATCTGAATCTTTTTTTCTCATTTTTCTGTCGCTGACTTTTAATGCAATGGTCTCATTTTAGTTTTATCATAAAGTTCTCATCTGAATCATCCCTTTCCCAGGACCCTCCCAACTCGGTATAATACCTGGTTCATTCATGTCGAGTATTTGCCATTTTGTCGTATTTCAACACCATCATTCGCAGCCTGTCGCATATTTTGCCTAAGCATCAGGGGGCGATCGCAACCATTGGTAATTTCGATGGCGTTCACATTGGTCATCAGACAATTTTGCGACAGATGCAAACCATTGCGAGTGAGCGTGGTTTGAAGACCTTGATTATGATTTTTGAGCCACAACCACGAGAGTTCTTTTTGAAGGAGCAGGCCCCACGTCGTTTAACGGTGTTTCGTGACAAAGTGCATTGGCTTAATCATCACGGTGTCGATTACGTGTTGCGGGTTAAATTTGATGAGAACCTGAGTCTTTATTCTGCTGATCAATTTATCCAAGAATTATTGATTAATAAGTTACAGGTAAAACACCTAGTGATTGGCGATGATTTCAAATTTGGTTGTGATCGTCGGGGTGATTTTGCCTTGCTTGCGAAAGCGGGACAACAACACGGTTTTCCAGTGCAACGTACTGAAACTATCGATTTTCAACAAGAGCGCATTAGCAGCACCCGGATTCGAGAAGTGTTATCACATTGTGAATTTGTTGAAGCCAAACGTATGCTAGGACGACCTTATTATCTTTCGGGTCGAGTGATTCAAGGTCGACAATTAGGGAGAGAACTGGGTTTTGCAACGGCAAATATAGCAGTGGATCGACAACAAATGCTGTTTAGCGGTGTGTTTGCGGTGAAAGTGACAGTAGCATCCGGTGAAATCGTCAATGGTGTGGCCAACTTAGGCGTGAGGCCAACGGTTCAAGGTGAGACTTTGTTGCTAGAAAACCACCTATTTGATTTCACAGATGATTTATATCAACAACGCATTCAGGTAGAATTCTGTCATAAGATTCGTGATGAACAGCATTTTCCCGATTTGCAGGCATTGAAACAGCAAATTCAGCAAGATTGTGTCGCAGCAAAACGCTTTTTTAATCAAGCATAGCGCTGTAGAATCAAACCGGCTTTAGATTTTATTTAACTAATTAATAAGTCCTAGGATAAACATGACAGATTATAAATCAACGCTCAACTTGCCAAAAACTGCCTTTCCCATGAAGGCTAATTTGGCTGAACGTGAGTTGGGACAATTAAACACATGGCAGACAGCTGATTTGTATCAGCAAATACGAGAAAAAAGTGTTGGTCGGCCTAAGTTTATTTTGCATGATGGTCCTCCTTACGCCAATGGTGACATTCACATTGGTCATGCCGTGAATAAGATTTTGAAAGATATGATTGTTAAATCGAAGCAGCTTGCAGGTTTTGATGCACCGTATGTACCCGGTTGGGATTGTCATGGTTTGCCCATTGAATTGAACGTGGAAAAGAAAATTGGTAAAGCAGGTGTCAAAGTTGACGCAAAAACATTTCGCCAAGGGTGCCGCGATTACGCGAAAAAACAAGTGGACCAACAGCGTGAAGATTTCAAGCGTCTAGGAGTTTTTGCCGACTGGGATAATCCTTATCTCACCATGAATTATACGTTTGAAGCCAACACGATTCGCTCATTGGCAAAAATTATTGACAATGGCCATTTGCAAAAAGGCTTTAAGCCTGTGCATTGGTGTCTAGATTGTGGTTCTGCTTTGGCTGAAGCGGAAGTTGAATATGCTGATAAAACATCGTTTGCTATCGATGTATGTTTTCCTGTTGTGAATCCAGGGCAATGGCTAACAAAATTTGATGTTGCTGATAAGAGTTTGCCAGTGAGTGTGGTGATTTGGACCACGACACCTTGGACGTTGCCAGCCAATCAGGCGGTTGCTTTGCATCCG
>JAUIKI010000121.1 GCA_030430875.1 Gammaproteobacteria bacterium
CTAATATGGCGAATGCAATGAAAAGTACAAGGGCAGATAACCCCGAAAATCGGATGCGAACTAAATTTTCTTGGTTGTAGGCTTGGCGAAAATCACTTTCAAGCTTGCTGCTGAATGAGAGATTTCTGAAGCCTTTTTTTAGTTGCTCAGCATAGGCGGATTGTGCTGTTTCGAAATCTAGGTTGTAATCTATCTGATTCATATTTCCTTTAATTTAATGCTGTGCATCCATTAACATACTAAGCGAGCTTGGCGCTGTTTTGATCAGTAAGAGATCATTTATTAGAGAGCATAATAGCCCAAATTCATTTGAGTGTCTTGAATCTTAGCAGGTTGTAGTGTTTAACTACTTTTGCTTAGAGTTCATGATGCTTTTTCGGGCAAATTTTGTCGTTTTGCGTTAGAATCAACTATTCTTGTATTCTATTCGGTGGTTAATAATTTGCAACCGTTGTCTGATGTTTTATCTGATTGGTTTGATTGGCTTGAATCACTTGATTCTGGACATATTTGTTTAGGGCTTGAGCGTGTTCAGGCTGTTTATCAATGCCTTGGCCAGCCTAAGCTGGCACAAAAAGTTGTAGTGATTGGGGGAACCAACGGCAAAGGGTCGACGGTTGCATTGATTGAGAAAATTGCACAGTTGAATGGTTATCAAACTGGGGCATATACTTCCCCTCACTTAAGACAGTTCCATGAGCGTATTAGGATTGCAGCTCAGCCAGTTCAAGATGCTGATCTCCTCGATGCATTCGGACAAGTTTACCAAGCAAAGAGAGATATTAAGTTAACCTATTTTGAATTCACCACACTGGCAGCATTTATCATTTTTGCAAAACGGGCACTAGATCTTGTTATATTGGAAGTGGGTTTGGGTGGGCGTCTTGATGCAGTTAACATTATTGACGCTGATTGTGCTGTTGTAACGAGTGTTGGCTTGGATCATCAAGATTGGCTAGGGTCAACCAGTGAGGAAATTGGCTTCGAAAAAGCTGGGATCTTCCGTGCTAATACACCTGCTATTTACGGACAAGTTGAAATTCCACACTCGGTTTTAGTCCATGCTGAGTCCATTGGCGCACAATTACAGCATTTTGGTCAGGATTATGGCATAAAATACATTGATTCGGATTCTCAAACCTGGTCTTGGTATGCTCTGAAGAATGGTCAGGAATTACAGATAAAAAATTTACCCAAGCCTCATCTTGGTATTGAAAACGCAGCGACTGCACTTGCGGCATTGACTGCTTTAGAATTGCAGTTGAAACCAGATAAGATAGAAAGTGGATTGCTTCAGGCCTATGCTGCAGGTAGGTTTGAAAAGATACAGTCTGCGAGCTCAGTCACTATGATTTTAGATGTGGCGCATAATCCAGACGGCGTAGACTTTTTGATTAATCGATTGCAAGAAGACAATGTTATTGAATCGTCAATTCATGCAGTTGTTGCAATTATGCAGGATAAAGATTGGAAGACTATTTTACAAAAACTACTGCCTTGGGTCGATCATTGGTATCTTCCTGAGCTAATTGTTGGCAGTCGATTTAGTCCTGCAGCAGATATGATGGAATATTTACGCTCAAATATGGTCTCAAGTGTTGTAAAATACCCAGAAATTGAGACTGCTTTGAAAAAGGCGTATGATAATTGTTCGGTTGATGGGGTGGTTTTGGTCATGGGGTCTTTTTTTACGGTTAGCCAAGCTTGCCAGACACGATTTTTTAAAACAATGTTTAACGAGACGAATTAGATGGAACAAGGTTTAAAACAACGTTTAGTGGGTGCGCTCGTGATTGTGACATTGGCGGTAATTTTTGTGCCGATGTTGTTTGACGAGCAAAATCCAGCCATTGATGTATTAGATATAGATGCGCCCAATCCGCCAGAGTTATCAAATGAAGTTATTGAAGCGCCAAGCAGACCAGTAATGCTGTCATCTGAAAGTATTGTTGATGTTGATGAAGTAAACGAGGATGAATTAATTCATCCATTGATTGTTGAAGAGGATTCCTCGCATGATGATTCAGTTGAAGCGGTAAATGACAGTGAAAATGCTGTTTCACAGCCTGTTGTCACTGAGAATGTTAATGAACCCGCTGATGATGTGAGTGATAATGATGCAGTTGAATTAATAGATGATAGTAGGGTTGACCCTCCACAATTATCAGCACAAAACATACCAAAATCTTGGGTGGTTCAGTTGGCGGCATTCAAAGAAAAATCAAACGCAGATGATTTGGTTAAAAAATTACAGCACGCTGAGTTTAAAGCTTATTTAAAACCAACAACATCGGGGGAGATTTTTCGAGTTTTTGTTGGTCCTGAGCTTACTAAAGAAAAAGCAAATCAGTTGCAAAAAACGTTGAAACAAACGTTTAAACTTGATGGAATCGTTGTTAACTTCACATCTTGAGGCATTGTCTTTTATCGCAAAGGCCTCTTCTTAACTTTTGTAGGTGCATAGCTTGATTATTGATTTTTTTTCGCAGCTGAATATTATCGATTGGGCAATTATAGGAATAGTCATATTTTCTGTGGCAATTAGCCTGTTTCGAGGGTTTACGGTTGAATTGTTATCTGTGTTAATTTGGATTATCGCATTAATGGCATCAATCAGCCTTGTTGAAGCTGTTGAGCCGGTACTTAGGCAATGGATTGATGTTGAGTCTGTTCGTTACTTAATAGCTTTTTCTAGCGTGTTTATTATTATATTGTTGGTTGGGAAGCTTTTAGCGCTTGTTTTGAAAAAGTTGTTGTATTCCACGGGACTTTCTTTTCTTGATCGTGTGTTGGGCATGGCTTTTGGGGCAGTGCGTGGTGTGATTGTTGTTTTAGGTTTGGTTCTTTTAGCACAAAAAATTGGTCTAGATCAGGAGGCTTTATGGCAAACCTCGGTATTAATCCCGCATGCAGAAATAATTTCTGTCTGGTTGTTAGATTCATTTTCTGGACTAATGTGATTGTGAATAATAGCTAGTTTAATTAACGATAAAATTAATGTTATTTTAGGTGGGTAAATATGTGTGGTGTCGTAGGTGTTTCAGCTAAATCAAGAGTCAATCAAACGCTCTATGATGCCTTGACAGTTTTGCAGCATCGAGGTCAAGATGCAGCAGGAATTGTCACCTGTGATAATGGCCGGTTATTTTTGCGTAAAGACAACGGCTTGGTGAGAGATGTTTTTTATTTGCATCACATGACACGATTGCTTGGCAACGTCGGAATAGGACATGTTAGGTACCCCACTGCAGGTAGTTGTAGCTCTGCTGAAGCCCAACCGTTTTATGTCAACTCGCCTTATGGTATTACTCTTGCGCACAATGGTAATTTAACTAACGCTGAAGCACTCAGTCGCGCACTTTTTGAAGCAGATCTTCGGCACATCAATACTAACTCGGATTCTGAAATTTTATTAAATGTGCTTGCGCATGAACTGCAAACGCTAGGAAAATTGCATCCAACAAAGCAAGATATTTTTACTGCTATAAGAGGTGTTCATCAACGATGTGTTGGAGCGTATGCCGTAGTAGCTATGATCACTGGCCATGGTATTGTAGGATTTCGTGACCCTTCTGGAATTCGCCCGTTGGTTTATGGGAAACGTGAAACCATCGAAGGTACTGAATATATGATTGCTTCTGAAAGTGTTGCACTGGATGTGGCTGGGTTTGAAGTCGTGCGAGATGTTGAGCCTGGTGAAGCGATTTATATCGATGGTAAAGGCGAATTAAGCACCCAGCAGTGTGCTGAAAATCCCAGAAAAATGCCATGCATTTTTGAGTATGTTTATTTAGCACGCCCTGACTCTATTATTGATAATGTGTCAGTTTATAAAGCGAGGTTGCGGATGGGGGAGAAGCTTGCTGATAAAATTTTGCGAGTCCGACCAGAGCACGATATTGATGTTGTTATTCCTATCCCAGATACGAGCCGTACCGCAGCGTTACAATTAGCCAATCGATTGGGTGTAAAATATCGTGAGGGATTTATTAAAAACCGCTACATAGGCCGAACATTTATTATGCCGGGTCAGAGTATGCGTAAAAAATCTGTGCGTCAGAAGCTCAATCCGATTGAGCTCGAGTTTCGAAATAAAAATGTTATGCTCGTTGATGATTCAGTGGTGAGAGGAACAACTAGTCGTGAGATTATTCAAATGGCTCGTGATGTTGGTGCCAAAAAAGTGTATTTGGCTTCTGCAGCACCACCTGTTCGTTATCCAAATGTTTACGGAATTGATATGCCAGCAGCACACGAGTTAATTGCTCATGGTAGAACTGTCGAAGAAATTTGCCAGTTGATTAGCGCTGACTGGATGATCTATCAAGATTTGGAAGATTTAATTGCTTGTGCCCAGGAAGGTAATGAAAAAATTAAATTATTTGATTGCTCTGTCTTTGATGGCAAATATGTTACTGGTGATGTTGATGATGCGTATCTAAATCGACTGGAAAAAGTCCGTAATGATATGGCAAAGTTGACGCAAAATCAGCAGAATTTCTGGCCAGATGATGAGATCATTGATTTAACAAATGTGACTTGAAAAAGAGCATGATATGGATGATAAACAACCCTCTGTTAATGAAGAAAAAAAGATGAAGTTTGACACGAAAGCTATACGAACAGGGCATGTTCGGACAATGGAGGGTGAGCATAGCGAACCATTATTCTTAACTTCAAGCTATGTTTTTAAGTCAGCCAAAGAGGCTGCTGCGCGTTTTTCGGGTGATGAGCCTGGTAATGTCTATACCCGTTATACGAATCCAACGGTGCAAGTTTTTGAGAAGCGTTTAGCCGCTCTTGAAGGTGCAGAATGCGCAGTTGCTACTAGTTCTGGAATGGCTGCTATCTTAAGTACATGCATGGCTCTGCTTGAAAGCGGTGACCATATCGTTT
The DNA here is from genome assembly GCA_030430875.1 of Gammaproteobacteria bacterium. Lineage (GTDB taxonomy): Bacteria > Pseudomonadota > Gammaproteobacteria > Pseudomonadales > JAUIKI01 > JAUIKI01. The sequence continues at coordinate 4,897 of JAUIKI010000121.1, forward strand.
GTTCTTATGGCGTGTTTGGCTCAACAGTGGTTTTGTTTGATCGTTATCTTAAAAAATTTGGAATTACTGTTTCTTACGTTCCTTTAATTAATTTAGATGCGTGGGAAAAAGCTGTTTTACCCAACACCAAACTGTTTTATTTAGAAACGCCGTCAAATCCATTGAATGAAGTTGCTGATATTGTAGCAATTAGTCAGATAGCAAAATTACATGATATTTGCTTTGTGGTAGACAACTGCTTTTGCACACCAGCTTTGCAACAACCGCTTAAATTAGGTGCAGATATTGTTTTGCACTCAGCAACAAAATACATTGACGGGCAAGGGCGATGTCTCGGTGGAGTTGTTGCTGG
>JAUIKI010000122.1 GCA_030430875.1 Gammaproteobacteria bacterium
AAGCTCATTATAAATAACCTTTAAAAATGACTTTAACTCAGATGTCTTTTGTTGCGCATTAACCATAGTTGCAATTTTACTTCCAAGCTCTTTTGCAGCCCAACCAAGATGAGCCTCCAATATCTGCCCAACATTCATTCGGGATGGAACACCAAGTGGATTCAACACGATATCTACCGGAACACCTTTTTCATCATAAGGCATATCTTCAATTGGCATGATTGCAGAAATTACACCTTTATTCCCATGACGACCAGCCATTTTATCACCAGGTTGAGTGCGTCGCTTTACAGCCAAATAAACTTTAACAACTTTCAACACCCCAGGCGCAAGATCATCACCAGATTGTAGTTTTTTCTTCTTGTTTTCGAAGTCTTTATCAAGAGCAACACTCAACTCTTTAAGATGGGTTTCAGCCAACTCAATTTCCTCAGAAACAATCTCATCAACCAGTTGAATATCGAACCAACTCTCAGTGGCCAACCCATCTAGATATTCACTTGTAATTTCCCCACCCTTCTTCAATCCAGGCGCCTTCTTGACCTGCTGACCAATAATTTTCTTACGCAGCTTATCAAATGTTGCTGCTGCAAAAATACGATACTGCGCTGTTAAATCTTTGCGAACAGCATCAAGCTGACTATTCTCAATTTCTAAGGCTCTAACATCTTTTTCCACACCATCACGAGTAAAAATCTGCACATCAATCACTGTTCCTTTTACACTGGCTGGAACACGTAAAGACGTATCTTTAACATCTGATGCTTTTTCGCCAAAAATAGCTCGCAGCAACTTTTCCTCCGGCGTAAGTTGAGTCTCACCCTTAGGGGTAACCTTACCAACTAGAATATCACCGCTGTTAACTTCTGCACCAATGTAGACAACACCAGACTCATCCAACTTCACTAAGGAGCCTTCCCCAACATTTGGAATATCACCAGTAATCTCTTCAGCACCAAGTTTGGTATCTCTTGCAATACAACTTAACTCTTGTATATGTATAGTGGTGTAGCGGTCTTCTTGAACTAATTTCTCAGAAATCAAAATAGAATCTTCAAAGTTATAGCCATTCCACGGCATAAACGCGATACGTATATTTTGCCCTAAGGCCAATTCACCCATATCTGTGCTTGGACCATCAGCCAATACATCACCACGCGCAATCACATCACCTTCTTTTACTAATGGTCTTTGATTAATGCAAGTGTTTTGATTTGATCGCATGTATTTAGTTAGATTATAAATATCAACACCAATATCACTTACCGGCGTTTCATCTTGATTAACACTGACAACAATACGACTCGCATCAACACTTTCAACCACACCACCGCGCTTGGCAATAACACAAACACCAGAGTCTCTTGAAACAATACGTTCCATACCAGTTCCAACCAGCGGCTTTTCTGCTCGAAGAGTTGGCACAGCTTGACGTTGCATGTTTGACCCCATAAGAGCCCGGTTTGCATCATCATGTTCTAAAAATGGAATCAACGCTGCTGCAACCGACACAATTTGTTGCGCTGAAACATCCATATAGTTCACTCGCTCTGGAGGCATAACGGTAAACTCATTATCGACCCGCACTGGCACAAGCTCATCGACTAACTCACCTTTTTTATTAAGTGTGGCACTAGCCTGCGCAATAATAAATCCAGCTTCATCAATTGCCGATAAATAGTCGATATCGTCAGTCACAACACCATCAACAACCCGACGATATGGACTTTCAATAAATCCAAAATCATTCACTCGAGCATAAGTAGCTAGCGAATTAATTAAACCAATATTAGGGCCTTCAGGGGTTTCAATCGGACAAACACGACCATAGTGTGTAGGGTGCACATCTCGAACCTCAAAACCAGCTCTCTCACGCGTCAAACCACCTGGTCCAAGAGCTGATATTCGTCGTTTGTGCGTCACTTCCGATAAAGGATTCACCTGATCCATAAATTGTGACAACTGACTTGAGCCAAAGAATTCTTTAATTGCAGCAGCAACTGGTTTAGAGTTAATTAAATCTTGCGGCATCAAACCTTCTGACTCAGCTAAGCTTAAGCGCTCTTTTACAGCACGTTCAACACGCACAACACCGACACGGAACTGATTTTCTGCCATTTCACCAACGGAGCGAACGCGACGATTTCCCAAATGATCAATATCATCGACCTGACCATTACCATTTCGAATATCAATTAAAGTTTTAAGAACACTAATAATATCTTCTTTTGATAAAACACCTGGGCCATTCAAGTCAGATTGTCCAATCCGACGATTAAACTTCATACGCCCAACATTAGAGAGATCATAACGCTCTTCAACAAAAAACAAGTTATTGAATAATGTTTCTGCTGCATCTTTTGTTGGCGGCTCACCTGGACGCATCATCCGATATATCTCGACAATCGCCTCAAGCTGATTAGTTGTAGGATCAATTTTTAACGTATCTGAAATAAATGCTCCATGATCAAGCTCATTAATATAGAGTGTCTCTATAAGAGTAATTCCAGACTCCTGAGCTTGCTTTAAAAGATCTGCTGTAATCTCTGCATTCGCCTCAGCAATCACTTCACCAGTAGACTCATCGATCAAATTTTTAGCAATAATTTTCCCTAATAAAAATTCCATAGGGACTGTTAGACTGTCTATTTTTGCTTCTTCTAACAATCGTATATGTCTTGCGGTTATTCTTTTCCCAGACTCAACAATTACTTTGCCTTTTTTATCTTTAATGTCAAATGTAGCTAACTCACCACGAAACCGTTGCGGCACAAAATCAAGATAGCATTTGTCATTTTTTATCTTTAGCTTATTTGTATCAAAGAAAATTTCTAGAATTTCTTCATTAGTATATTCTAATGCTCGCAACAATATCGTCGCAGGCAATTTACGTCTGCGATCTATTCTGACAAAAACATTATCTTTTGGATCAAATTCAAAATCCAACCAAGAACCACGATAAGGAATAACTCTCGCTGAATACAGTAGTTTTCCAGATGAATGTGTTTTACCTCTATCATGCTCAAAGAAAACTCCAGGAGAGCGATGCAGTTGTGACACAACAACACGCTCTGTGCCATTAATAACGAACGTGCCATCATCTGTCATTAATGGCATTTCACCCATATAGACTTCCTGCTCTTTAATATCTTTGATAGCTCTTGTTGCAGAATCTTTGTCGTATAAAATCAGACGGATTTTGACACGCAGTGGCGCCGCATAGGTCACTCCTCTTAACTTACACTCTTTGATATCAAAGGCTGGCTCGCCTAAATTGTAGCTTACAAATTCTAGCGCGGCACTACCAGAGTAACTAACAATAGGGAAGACCGACTTAAATGCTGCTTGCAATCCAACATCTTGACGTTCATCTACGGAGAGGTCTTTTTGTAAAAAAATTCGATACGAATCAAGCTGTACTGCAAGCAAATAAGGAATCTCCATTACTTGAGGCAATTTACCGAAACGTTTACGTATACGCTTTTTTTCTGTATATGAATAACTCATGAACTTAGCATCTCCAAGAAGTCATCAAGATTATTACTTACAAACAAAGGCTGATGATATGTCATCAGCCTTTGTTAACTTGCAAGATAAAAAGAATGAATAATAACAGCAACAATCAATTTTTATAGCCATCAAAAACTGATTATTTTAATGCCGCAGTAGCACCAGCTTCTTCAAGCTGTTTTTTCATAGCTTCTGCTTCATCTTTACTAACAGCTTCTTTCACTGTTTTTGGCGCGCCCTCAACTAAATCTTTAGCTTCTTTCAGACCAAGACCTGTGATGGTACGAACAATTTTAATCACATCAACTTTCTTTTCACCAAAAGATTCTAGAACAACGTCAAACTCAGTTTTTTCTTCAGCTGCAACTGCACCATCCGCAGCAGCAGGAGCGAAAGCAACTGCAGCTTGAGCAGAAACACCAAATTTCTCTTCCATCGCTTCAACAAGTTTCACAACATCCATAACACTCATTTCAGCAATCGCACTTAAAATATCATCTGTAGATAGAGCCATATCATTAATCTCCAATCATTAATAAGTTTACAAAAATCATTGTTTTTGATCGCGTATTGCAGCAATAACACGAACCAATTTACTCGGAACCTCATTGAGGGTTTGAGCCAATTTAACAACCGGGGCTTGAATAACACGCATTAACATTGCTATTGCCTCATCTCTCGTTGGCAATTTAGCCAACATGTCGATTTGGTCAGCAGCAAGTAAATCACCACCAATTGATAATGCTTTAACCTCAAACTGTTCATTATCTTTAGCAAAAGCCTTGAAAACTCTCGCAGCGGAACCTGGTTCGCTTCTTGAAAACGCTAAGATTGTAGGACCAATCAAGACAGTTTTCATACACTCAAAATCAGTTCCTTCAACAGCACGAGTCGCCAAGGTGTTTTTAACTACCCTCAAATAAACATTCGAAGCTCTAGCCTGATTACGTAGCGTCGTAAGCTGCTCAACAGATAAACCATGATAATCAGCAATCACCGCAGATAGCGAGTCTTTTGCAACCTGATTCACTTCTGAGACAATTGCTTTTTTATCAGCAAGTTTAAGAGGCACTTTACGTTCTCCTGTAGTTAATTATCCAAATTCAGAGCATTCAAAATTCGCTCTAAACACTTTTTTCGGTACAACTTCAATAACTAAGTCACACCATCTACGTAGGCAAAGATTAAGCAGCAACGCACCTACGGTCTTTGATAGTCCATCACAAGAATGTCATGAGCTCAAAGTCGCTTCGTTTTAACAACAATCATACATCTAACGAATTTAGATCAATCATCAACCCCGGCCCCATTGTACTTGAAAGTGTGAGACGCTTTAAATACACGCCTTTTGCTGATGATGGTTTGATTTTCTTCAAATCATTAAGAAGTGATTCTATATTTTGCTTAATGGCATCTGCGGCGAAATTAACTTTACCAACGGAGCAGTGTATGATGCCATTTTTATCTGTTCGGTATCGAACCTGTCCTGATTTTGCATTTTTCACAGCGGTCGCCACATCTTGAGTCACCGTTCCAACTTTAGGATTAGGCATTAATCCTTTTGGACCCAAAATTTGTCCCAACTGACCAACAGCTGCCATAGTATCTGGTGTTGCGATCACTACATCAAAATCGATATTTCCTGCTTTTATTTGTTCGACTAAATCC
>JAUIKI010000123.1 GCA_030430875.1 Gammaproteobacteria bacterium
AGGTGTAAGAAATTCTATTGGCAATATTTCCACCATGCTTATTACTACAACCAGGATTAACTTTAAAGCTCAGCGGCGAAGAATCTGTGTTTGTTTCATAAATACTGGTTGCTCCGACATACACTGCGGTAATTTTTTGTTGTAATTCTTGCAAACTGATTCCTGAATCTTCAATACAATGCCATGTCTCTTGAAGCAATAACCGTTGACGCACATCAATAGTTTTAGCTTCTTCATTCGACATATTGAAAAAACGATAATCAAAATGATGGGGGCTTTCTAGCTTTGCGAGCCATTCTATCGATTGACTTTGCATTTCATCAAGCAAAGATGCTTCATGTCTATCATTTAAAACAGACTGGATTGATGTTTTTCCATTCGTAAGATTTTTCCAGAAAGTTTGATAATCAGGTGCATCGGGAAATGAACACGCCATTCCGGTGATGGCAATTTCTGGTTTTATCATAATTTCGCCCGACAATTTAAAAAAACTATTGACCTTTATATACTTAAAGCTAGCACTATTTGAGCAATTAACAACCAAAAATCTGACAGTTCAGATAAAACATAACTATTTTTGAATAACAGTGAAGTTGCTAATTAAGTAACGAGGTTTTTTCAACCCATTTTAGCAAAATATTTTTGAGTGCAATGATATTCACCGGCTTTGTAATATGATCATTCATTCCAGCTTGCAATGATTTCTCCCGATGTTTCTCAGCAGCATGAGCCGTTAATGCAATGATTGGCATTGGTTGAAGGTGGCATGATTCCTCATATTGACGAATTTGCTTTGTTGCACGATAACCATCCAACTCAGGCATCTCACAATCCATGAGTATCATGTGATAAGTATGCTCATTTTTTCTTATTGCCTCTACAACCTCAAGTCCGTTATTTACAATCGAGGATTTCACACCAAGCTTATATAAAATGCCTTTAATGACCAATTGATTAACTGAGTTATCTTCAGCAACTAGCACATGTAATTTACTGAGCATTGTGGTACTTGCAAGATGAATATTTTTCTTCTTGCGTGTTTTTTTTGATGTCAAAAGTTGTGAAATGGCCTCTTTAAGCTGCATGATCGAAATAGGTTTTTCCAATGCCATTTTGACACCAACATCATCCAGTACAATAGAGTTAATGACATGACGCATTGCAGTAACTAACAAAATAGGTGTATTACATAACTGCTCATCTTTGTTAATCTTTTCTGCAATATCAAGACCGCTCATATCCGGCAAGCGAATATCTAAAATAATTCCATCAAAAGGTTGATTGCTTTCTTTTGCTTTTGATAAAGCATCAAGCGCTTGCTTCCCATTATTGGCGATCTCTAATTGCATTTTCCAACTTTTACCATGCTCAGCAATCACTTCGGTGAATGGCAGATAATCATCCACAACCAGCAACCGTTTTCCAGCCAAATTTATTTTAGCCGATGAAGGTATTTCGGGAATTTCATCAGGTGATGCCTGTTCAAACTCTACAGCAAACCAAATTTTTGTACCATGGCCTGGTTTGCTGGAAATATGGATCTCACCATCCATTAACTTAACCAGCTGATGCGTAATAAAAAGCCCGAGCCCTGTACCACCATATTTTCTCGTCAACGTATTATCAAGCTGAGCGAAAGACTTAAATAGCTTACTCTGATTCTCTTCTGAAATCCCTACCCCAGTATCTTCAATTTCAACATGTAATCTTGTTTTATCCTTTTCACTAATTTGTCCAAAGATAGTAACAATAACACTACCTTCATCCGTAAACTTAAATGCATTACTCAATAAATTAAGTATAATTTGACGTAATCGTGTTGGATCACCCCTGAAAGTATTCGGTGTATTGGGTTTGATATTAGCAATCAACTCAATATGTTTTTCACTCGCTGTTACGCTAAAAATTGACACGCAATCATCAATAATTTTCTCAAGACTAAATGGAATTTTTTCGAGTTTGATTTGACTGGTTTCTATCGTTGAAAAGTCTAAAATATCATTAATCACATCAAGCAAAGTATCAGCAGAATTATTAATAACATTAACATAATATTTTTGTAATGGTTCAAGCTTCGTGTCTTTTAGCAATTCTGTCATTCCAAGCACACCATTCATGGGCGTGCGTATTTCATGACTCATCTTAGCAAGAAACTCTGTTTTTGCTTTCACCTCAGCCCTAGCATCAGAGGCTAATTGAACGGATTGTAATTTATCTTCTCGAAGTAGTTTGATTCGATAAACCAAAGCAAATGATAGAAAAACAGCAATAGATGCTGAACCCAATGGCAACAGCCATTTTTGTAATGGATTTGCTGCAAACCCAAAGTTACCCATGACATGCAAGAAAATTGCAACGATAAATACTGTCCAAGCAATCATATAGTATTTTGCAGTTTTTTCTCCTTGAACCCATCGATAAATACCAGAAAAAGTACAACTCACACAAACAACAAGAGATGTTATAGCTGCAATCTTTGCCGTGACGGCACTCAAAAAGAATAATGAACTAATTGCCATAACCAGGTTGAACAGCATCAACAAACGCAACCATTTATCTATAATAGTTAATGTTTTAAATGTTTTTAAAAAATAACGTAAAAATAAAATACTGAAAATATTAGCAAAAAACGCAAAGGTTAGAATACTATGATCTATCCACCACTCATTTTCAGTGAGTAGCACATTTAACCCAAAGAAAGAGAATAATAAATAGTCAATACTACCGACAAACAGCACATAGAATAAATAGACAATATCTTGTGATGTGAGGAATAAGAATGCATTATATAAAATAATAGAAAGCATAAATCCAAAATATACTGCCATGATAATTTGACTAATAAGCGTCTCTTGTGCAGCCTTCTCTGGAGTCAGCAATGAGATTGGCAACATCAACGGATGAATATTTTCAACTTTAAGGTATAAATATTGCCTTTGATTCCCAGGAGTATCTATTTTGAATAAGTGATTATTTGAATGGAAAAATCGCTTAGTTATTGGCTTGTCAATGCCAGATTGTTGCGTGCTAATCAAGTGTTTACTATCATCTAGCACAAATAGCTCCGCACTATCGAGTCTAGCATGATCGATTAATACATAATTAGCCGTGTTTTGATCAGACCGGTTTTCAACAATAAATCTAATCCACACAGGATTTTTTTGGTAACTTAAGTTAAGTACTGGCTCCTGAATGGGTGAGAAATCTCTCTGCAGCACTGAATCAAGCAGCTCTTCAATTGTATTAATAGGCTGATGGGTAACTAAAAACTCTCCAAGATTTACTAGGCTCATTTGCTGTTGATCAGCAATTCTAGCCGTCGAGATAGGTTGAATTTCAGCATGTAAAGGCACCATTGTTGATATAAATAAAAAAACCAACAATAATGCTTGCCTTATGTGCATCCTTGCATGATCAATGCGGATGACTCCGTTGATCGAAAATACTTTCATTGCGTAATTTTGATTTTTATTAGTTTATTCATAGTTAGTATAGTTGCTGAATTCAGCATAAAGCACTTCGAGTTATTAAAAATAGTTATTAAAAGATTTTAGAATCATCTATTTTGCAATAAAATGAGTTCATTGAACTCAATGCATCATGATATTGCTAAGTGTGGATTCATGAACTCAATGTCAATCCTTGTGTGTTTCCAAGCCATATCAAGAAGAAAGCAATTGAAAATATTAAAATAAAATCAAATAGTTATAGAATAAAATTAATGTTAATTATAATCTATAACTCTCTGGTTAGCTTTGATTATGAATAACATCGAAAATTAGGTACAATCCTTTCTTTCATCACTAATCATGAATTACATATGCCCACATCGATAACACTAGGTGAGAAATTAAAGAAGTTGCGCGCTGAAGCAGGCCTTACCCAACCTCAGCTTGCCACTCAATCTGGGATTAATCAGTCATATCTCTCAAAAATAGAAAATGATAATGTAGTCCCTTCTGATGATATTTTATTCAAAATCTGTGAGGTTTTTAACATCAAGCCTGAGCAACTGCTGTTAGAACTCGATTCAGAATTCATTAAACGCCATTATCACCATATTCCATCACTGCTGGAGAAAATTAATAGGTACAAGACTTTTCTAATCCGCTTTCATCGCGCATGGATTATTTGCGCCATTTCATTCATGGTGTTTGGGCTGTTTGGATTCACGATAGGTCAGTCGGGATTATTTTTTCCCGAAGAAGCGTATACTTACTCAGGTAGTTTTCCCGAAGATATATTAAAAGAACAGTACAACTACCAAGGAAAAAAGGCCTACATTTACTATGATTACTACCTTACCTATGACAAACTGCTGGACGAACACATTCAAAGAGAAGTTTATCCTGGAAAACCAATGACTTATAATCTTGTTTTTGTGGATAATGTGACGCGACGAAGCAATCAATTATTGAAATTTTCTGGCTCACTATTATTTTTCATTGGCTTTCTTGGTCTAGCGGGTGAAAAACTACTACGCTCAAATGGATTACAACAGCAACAAAGCAACAAAAAATCACTGAAAAACTTATTCGACGGGAAGATGGCTACTATTTTCTTGTTACTCATCATCAGTGCCAGCCTGCCTCTGATGAGTTTCTTTGGTGTTCCCTTTGCAAATCAATTTACTTATCAATTATATAGCAAATATAACCTATCAACAGATACGGATCTCATCTTTGATTCAACGGACGGCACACAATTCTCAACAGTTAACAACGAAGGGCCAACAGGTAGCAACACCGCTCTCACTTCAGAAAAACAACTGGCATTTGATTCATTTATTGGCACACGATTTTCAACATTTACTGAAAAGAATGATCAAATAATTTATGCTGAATACCGCTTTACTAAAGAAAATTCTTCAATGAATATTGTGAATAAAATTTTATTGCTGTTTTTCCCTTTGGGTCTTTCAGTCACGCTGTCGTTAGCATTTTTTGTAATGCGTGAGCGACGTAAACATAAACTGCAAGTCGAAAATAATTCTGATTAAACATATTACTCAAATTCTCGTTTCAACACTACGACTTAAAATTAAGGAATTTTTTGCATGAAGCCTTCTTACCAAATTGTTCCGGGTCTTCACCTTGTGCCAGTTCCGAAGGGGAAGGTCACTGATGAGGTTTCGATTGAAACCCTTTTCAAT
>JAUIKI010000124.1 GCA_030430875.1 Gammaproteobacteria bacterium
AGTGACTTCATGGAATGATACCATTCCATTGATGTTCATTGAGCAAAACCGCTCAAAAACCTCGTGGCGCGCCACGAGGTTTTTTTGATCACTCACATACACCTGCACCATTATCTTGTAATTTTTCACCCCCATCAAAATCAACTTGCGTCATTGGAGTCATAACCTAACACTGTCTGAAAGCCTCTAATCATACCATTAGAGTTGTATAGATAACTACTTGCTTATGGTTTGATGTCAAAAAGGAGTTATTGTATCACTGCTGTGCTTGAGAATTTGTCTTTTATCGAGAAGGTATTATGTTGCATATGAGTGACGCGTTTTTAACGCCACTTGTGTAGAGCTAGAAGGTTATGTTTTGGTTGGATGAGTGATTGGTTGTTTTTGTTTTCTAGGTGAGCCATCCACGAGCTGTTTGTTTGCTCTTGGATGGCGTTTTTCGTGCAGTTTTATGGCTAGTTACAATGTTAATCTGCTTGATTAATTAAATATTGTGTTAACAGTGGAACTGGTCGTCCAGTTGAGCCTTTTTGACTGCCAGTTATCCATGCGGTGCCAGCAATGTCTAAGTGTGCCCAAGGATAATTTTGAGTGAATCGTGATAAAAAGCATGCGGCAGTAATCGTGCCGCCTGCTCGACCCCCAATGTTGGCGATGTCAGCAAAATTACTATCAAGCAATTCTTGATAGTCATCCCAGATAGGTAGTTCCCACACTCGGTCATGACTGGTGTCAGCAGCTTCTTTTATTTGATCAACAAGCTCAGGATTGTTTCCCATTACTCCGCTTGGTGTATTTCCCAGTGCGATGACACAGGCTCCAGGTAGTGTTGCAATATCAATGACAGTTTTGGGTTTGAAGCGCTCCGCATAAGTTAGCGAATCACATAAGACAAGTCGACCTTCTGCATCTGTGTTTAAAATCTCGACAGTCTTTCCTGACATTGTAGTGACGATATCGCCTGGTTTAGTTGCTGCGCCACTTGGCATGTTTTCAGCACAAGCCAGAATTCCTACAATATTAATGTTTAGTTTTAATGTCGCAGCAGCAAATAGAGTTCCGATCACGCTAGCAGAACCTGACATATCATATTTCATTTGATCCATTTCAGGCGCAGGCTTTAAGCTTATGCCACCAGTGTCAAATGTAACTCCTTTTCCAACTAATACATAAGGACTGTCGGTTTTTTTGCCGCCTTGGTAGTTGATTACGATGAGACGTCCAGGCTGAGAGCTGCCTGCGCTGACAGCTAAGAATGCACCCATACCTAACTTTTTCATGGCTTTTTCATCCAAGCTAGATGTGGTGATGGCTGAAAATTGTGCGGCAAGTTTGCTGGCTTCTTTGAGTAAATAATCTGGTGTGCAGATGTTTCCAGGTAAATTTGCTAGATCTCTACTGATTTTCATGCCGTCAGCTATTGCTTTAGCTTCATTAACAGCTTTTTTGGCGGCTTTTTCATCGTCAGCATTCACAGCAAGCGTCAACGTTTTTATGGCGAAATCTGGTTTTTTTGAGCTTTTGCACTCGTTGAATTGATACAAGCCATTGAGTATTTTTTCAACTAACTGGCGAGCTTTCCAATGGGTATCTTTATTTTCAATGGCGAGCTCTGTTAAGCATAGCGTTGCATCAGTAATATTTGATGTCTGCAGCTGTGTGATAACGGTTTGTATTAGTTTTTGAAATGCTAAGACCGAAATAGGCTCTTCATCACAACCAATTAATAATGCGCGCTTAATTGTTGGATGATTTAATTCGGGAAGCAGGAGAGTTTGTTGTGCCTTTTTTGGAGTGTCACCACGATTGATGAGTTTTTTTAATTGACCTTTGCATGCTTTGTTGACATGTTCACCAGTTGCAGATAACTTGCCATTGGGAAAAATGGGCAAAATCAGACATTCTGATTTATGAGTGGACAGATCAACTACTTTAGTAACAAATTTCATTTGGTCTCCTTGTTTATTTGTTGCGCAAATAAACTGAGGTTCTTGCAGTAGGCTGTAACGATAAAAAATGGTTTAAAAAGCGTCATATTTTTGTAGCAAAACTGGCGGTATAGCTACCTATCACCGGTGTTTTGCGTCTTGAGCTGACACTTTCTCTTCCTTTTTCTTTCGTTGTCCTTTACTGCAAAGGTCTCAGATTAGCGTAAAAGGTTGATTTTAGTTTACGCGAAAAAATTAATTTTACTAGTGGAGAGGATGGCAATATCGTTGGTTATTTCTCATTATATTAACCGTCAATTGATGGTTGCAGTATCAGCGGTGACGAGTGTGTTATTGTTGATCATAGTCGGTGGACGCTTTATTAAATATCTTGCCGAAGCAGCAACGGGTAAAATTGCTGTGGATGCCTTGTTTGCAATTCTGCTATTTCGTTTGCCAGGATTTTTGGAATTACTATTGCCATTGGGCTTTTTTTTAAGTGTATTGTTGGTTTACGGTCGGATGCATTTAGACAGTGAGATGGTTGTTTTAAGTGGTTCGGGGATTAGTCCAAAGCGGTTGTTGGCAATGACGCTCGGTTTCTCACTAAGTATTGCAGCCATTGTTGCTATGTTTTCCCTGCTAATTAGTCCAATTGGTATGGGAAAAGCAGAAGAGTTGATCGCCAAACAAAAATATTTAGCACAGTTTACCTTGTTGGTTCCTGGGCGATTTCAAATGTTGCAAGATGATCGTGTGGTTTACATGCAGTCCTTTGCGGATGATGGACGAACCATGCAACATATTTTTATCGCAGATCAACAAGCTGAAAAAAACACTACCACAGGTAAAAATCGTGAGCGCCAAATAGCAATTTGGGCGGATAAAGGCTATCAACAAACCAATAAATCAACGGGCCATCGAGAATTGATTTTAGAAGATGGGCGGCGCTATTTGGGAACACCTGGCGATTATGATTATCAAGTGGTTGAGTTTGAGCAGCTTGTTGTTACGTTGAAAGACAAAACAGTGATTCGGCGTAATAAGCGTGAAGCACTCTCCATGATTGAGTTATACAAATCGGGGGAGCTTGCAGATTGGGTGGAAATTCAATGGCGGTTTTCTGTTATTATTTCAGTGTTTGTAGTTGCCTGTCTTGCCGTTCCGCTGAGTCGAGTGAATCCCCGTCAAGGTCGTTTTGTATTTATTATTCCAGCAATTTTATTATATATGTCGTATTTAGCTTTATTAATTTATGTCCGTGAAGCGCTAGAAGATGAAGAGATTCCGCTTTATTTAGGCTTTTGGTGGGTGCATTTGCTGTTTTTAGTGATTGCGTGGTTTGCTTTTCGCCTAAAGCATCGATAATTTTAAGTCTATGAAACGAATCAGCCGATATCTACAAAAATTTGTTTGGCAAGCCATTGGTTTTGTCCTGTTGTTAATTATTGGCCTTGATGTGCTGTTTTCATTGGTTGATGAACTACAAGATTTGGAAAATGACTATCAGGCTCTTCAGGCCTTGCAATATGTCATTGCGACTATTCCAAAGCGTATTTACGAGTTTATTCCCTATGCCGTACTTTTGGGTGCGACGTTTGCGTTGGGTCGTTTAGCAAATCAGCAAGAGCTGGTCGTCATGCGAGCTTCAGGTTTGTCTGTTTTTGCCATTCTAGGCGCAGTATTAAAACCAGTAGCAATACTGGCAGTTGTTGGCTTCCTGTTGGGTGATTGGGTTGTTCCAGCTGTGCAGCCGCATGCAGAAACAACACGTTTGATTGCCAAGGGAGATTGGGCGAAAATCTCGACACGTGGTCACTGGCATCGAGATCAAAACCAATTTGTGCACGTCAATGCCATTGGTGCACAAAATGAGTTGTATGGCGTCACTCTTTATAAGTTGAATGAAAATAATCAGTTGGTTTCAGCCAGACAGGCTAAGAAGGCAACCTATCAGTCTGGAAAATGGCAATTGGATTCTGTTGTTGTCACTGAAATTAGCAGGCAAAAAACATCAGTTTTCCTGCATGATCATGAAAGCTGGGAAACCAGTCTTGACCCTGATTTATTGAAGATATTGTTGGCTGATCCAAGCAACCTTCCTAGTTTTCAGTTGTGGCAATACCAGCAATTTTTAACCCAGCAAGACTTGCAGTCGTCTGCTTATACACTAGCTTTTTGGCACAAGCTGTTTCAGCCACTCGCGATTATGTCACTGTTGCTGTTGGCAGTTACCATGGTGTTTGGTTCTGTCCGGTCAGTCACCATGGGTGCTCGGGTTTTTTTCGGTGTGCTGATTGGCTTGAGCTTTAAATACCTTCAGGACTTATTGGCGCCAGCAAGCTTGGTTTTTGGGTTGTCACCGATTGTCTCAGCTTTGTTGCCAATTGCGTTGGTTGCATTGCTCGCTTTTTGGAAACTAAAGCGAGTATAAGACCTTGTTCTCGTTATATTTCCTTTAAAATCAATAGGATGTGATGGGTTGGTGGCAGTCCGCGATCATTGGGCACAATGTATGAACACACTTTATGTGCTGCAGGCCATGGCCTATAAGTTTTGTACAGCCTCTTTTTAGTGATTGTTCAGAGAAAGAGTTACTTCTTCACATTTTGCGCAAATCTTTCATGTTTACTGCTCTCCAAGTTAACTTTTAATTTTGGGAGATTTACCATGAATAAACAGCAAAAATTAAGTCTTTTGGGAGCAGTCTCTGCCTGGGTGTTGGGTTTGAGCTCCATGCAAGCTACAGCATGTGATTTAGTTGATCTTAACTATACCTGCAGTGTTAAAGGCGCTTCAGGGATTAGCAGTGTCATATCTGGAATCATGGTAAATGTGACCAATTCGGGTTCAATTGAAGAAAATGCTAATGAGGCTATTTCTTTGAATAGCAATGATGGTATTTATAAAGTGAACAACGATGGCACTATCTCTTCCCAGAACAACGATGCGATTAGCATATTTGGCAGTGATAGGTTTGAATTGGATAACAACGGAGCAATCAGTGGATTCGCTGTTGGAGTTCGTGTCAATCAAGTTGGTGTTATTTTTATTGAAAATGATATTGGATCCAGTATTTCTGGTTCTGATGCAATAGCTCAAGGTATTTCTATCACAGACGCTAATCTAATAACAATTATTAATGAGGGTAAAGTTAATGGCGGCAGCGGAATTGTGCTTGCTGATGTTG
>JAUIKI010000125.1 GCA_030430875.1 Gammaproteobacteria bacterium
GTCAGCTGTATTTTGTCCGCTTGAATTGTTTTGTTAGGTATTTTTTTTCCTATATACTAAATCAGGATATATAAAATAAGCAATAATAAAACCAAAACCTACGGAACCAAAAAACACAATAGGCATAAAAGAGTGGGCAGGTAAACCAACTGCAAGATGGTAAACAAGGCCGGTAACACCTGTTGCAATACCAAAAGAAATAATCATAAAAACAGTATTAACATATTTACTGATTGACTCTTGAATTGATGAACGTCCAGTTTTGAAAAGCTTATTTACTACGGCAAGAAGTGGTGGTGCACCTAAACCAAAGAGAACAATTAGCAATAATGAACGATGGGCATTGAAACACCAAATTGTTTATCAATAAGCACAAACGGTTGAATAACACCTAAAACAATACCTATTGCTATTCCAAACCAGTCACTACGATATAGATTATCTGCAAATACCAACGCTAGAGTTCATTGGCTGCATGGAGCGCACGAAGTGCGTGTAATGCAGTCCAGTGCAACGATTTGTTAGAGCACATTTTTCAATGCCCCATTAATAAAATAAGGTATACGTTTTAAAGCTAAATACTCAATTTCAAATAAGTAAAATAACCCGCTTGCAACTAAAAAAAACAACATTACTGTTTCACCAAATAAGACTGGAAATGACATAACCACACCAAGTAACGGAAAAGTAAGGCCTCTCATAATATTGAGATGGATCTTTAACTCACCATCAACGTGAGCTGGAAACTCAATCACAATGTTACTGACATGGACAAAAGGATTCAACGTCATGCCTTTACCTTTTGCATAAAGTCTTTTATCTATATTTAGCAGAATAACTGGAATGTGTGTTGATTTAATAGAGTTATTTGTTACTTTAAATTCTACAAAATGATCTTCTAGCAACGTACATATTGCTTTTTTTGCATCATTTAGCGATGAAGAATATTTTATTGTTACCGTTCTTGTAAACATGCTTAATGTGCTCTAACGCCGCCATAAATTGCGGCTTTGTAGTTGATTGTTTTGTGGTAGCGTAGCGTTAAACCACAAAAAAAGCGACGGAAAAGCCGTCCATTTAATGGCCTTGTTAGGCGATTAATTACCTTCGATTTCCGGGTCATTAATCATTCCTTCTACTATTTTTTTAAGTTCATTAAACATAAATGATAAATCTGGCTCTTCATTTTTTTCTATACGTTTAATTATCATATCCCTTGGAAATAGAAATATTTTTGTATTTTTGTATTGAAGACCTATGTCAGTACCATCTTCATCAGTTACTACCACCCAGCGCAGCCCTAACTCAGAAGCCAAAACATCACCGTAAACAGTACCTAAAACTATTAATTCACTTTCAGCATCGTGTGTATATGGGCCATTATCTAGAATTGCTTGTAATGTACTTAAATCAGACTTATTTTTATTCAATTTTATATGTGACCCATGCCCTTTCAACAAGTCAATAATCCATATTCGCTCCTGTTCCAAACCTTCTTTTTCTTTTATTTCGAGGCCTCTTGAATCCATAGCATGTATCGCTCCACTGAAAAACAATATTACAGATAAGATTAATACTTTCATTTTTTATATACGCCTAACAGTATATTATAAGCAAAATGTTATTATAGACGCATTCACCATACAACCCACATTATTTCTAAGCTTTTGATATCAAACAATAAATTAAATATTATTAATTACATTGAGCGTAATAATAAGTAATTTTTCCACATTTATTATTAGCTAACAAATATTCCATATAAGGGTTAATTTTATCCCTGTTTATTTTTATCTTTTAATTGTCAAATACCAAGCAAAACCTTTAACTAACCACTTAACTAACTCTTCCTCATTTAACCATCCTAAATAATTTTACTTATCTTAGGGCAGCCCCATTTTATTTTGTGATATTCTATTATCTTTAAGTAAAATCCATGTCAATTATGCAAAAACAATCCTGCGTTGATTGCCAAGAATTGAATCAAATATATGATATTCGCTCACCTTATGAATTGCGACATCTTATTCATGTTCTCGATGATTATATCAAAAAAACTATCGTAACTGAGTGTGACGATCTGTCAGAAGATAGCGCGGATGTTTTTGGTATGCAAACACCGTTTAGTGATATTGTCGATGGCAAACCATGGGGTGATTATTTGGATTATTACTTTCAATGCACTAAATGCAGTCAGATATATCGGTTATGCGTTGAAACCTATCATGGTTGCGGTGGAAAATGGTCACCTGTTGACGTCTGATTTTTTTATTATTTGATATTATTATTCTGCCCAAAAAATTAAGGCGTATCACAATGATCTTGCATTAATATACGCTTGCTCAGAAATTGCATGGTATTGCATCACATCTTCGCGAAAAGAGAGATAGGATTCATAAACTTTTTTGGTAAATGGATCAGATTCTGCTACTTCGGCAACCACCTTGTCTGACAGTTTTCTCAGTTTTTTCAACACTGAATCAGGAAATCGCCTCAACTGCACGCCGTCTTTAATCAGCTGTTGCAATGATTGATTATTTCTTGCTGTATATTCATCTAGCATATCTTGATTAATGGCTCGACATGCGACAGTTAATATGTGTTGATAATGTGCTGGCAATGCCTCAAAGGCTTGCTTATTCATGATGAATTCGAGCATCGCGCCAGGTTCATGCCAACCAGGATAATAATAGTATTTTGCTGCCTGATGCAGCCCTAATGCCCTATCATTGTAAGGCCCCACCCACTCTGTCGCATCAATAGCGCCAGATTGCAGTGAAGTAAATAACTCACCGCCGGACAGCATCACCGGAATTCCACCTGCACGCTTTAGCACCTCACCACCCAGGCCGGGAATACGCATTTTCAATCCTTTAAGATCGGCCATGCTATTAATTTCTTTATTGAACCAACCAGCCATTTGTACACCAGTACTACCGCCGGGCAGAGGGTGAATATTAAATTTTGCTGCTAATTCCTGCCAAAGCTCCAAACCGCCACCATAAAACAACCACCCATTCATCTCTTGCGCAGTTAGACCAAAGGGAACTGCTGTGAAAAATTGAAAGGCAGGTGATTTTCCTTTCCAGTAATATGCGCCACTGTGGCCCATCTCTGCTGTACCGCCTGAGACGCCATCAAAAACCTCTAAAGCAGGGACAAGTTCACCGGCGCCATACACTTTAATTTGAAAAGCATCGTTAGTCATTCCTGCGACCAACTTAGACAAACGCTCCGGCGCCATACCTAAACCAGGGTAACCCTTCGGCCAAGCTGTCACCAATTTCCAACGCACTTTGGGCTGCACTACATCACCAGCAGCACCTACTTGATTTTGATCAGCCCTACCACAACCTGACAAGACTGAGCCAACTAATCCAACACCCAAACCCGCTACAAAATCACGACGCTTCATTTATACAAACTCCTTTTTGTCTGTTGTTATTTTGAGACCTTCACACTAAAAAGGCGATGAAAAAATAGAGAGGGAAATTCAGACCAAGCACAAACTGAAATCTTTTAGCTATTTTTTCATTGTAGTCTTCGTGCAAAAATCTCATTTTATATATTTCTCAATTAACAATTATACCGGTTCAAGCTTGGCATATGACATGACTAGCCATTTACTACCAGCCCGATCAAAATTAACCTGCACACGTGCATGTGGACCGCGCCCTTCATAATTTATCACTGTGCCTTCGCCAAACTTGACGTGTTGAACACGCTGACCAAGCTTCATTCCAAACTCATTGGTTTGAATAAATTTAGCACTTGATGCTTGCGACGATCTTCCCATAGAATTACTTCTCGTCGACTTCCCTCTTGCCGAATGACTCATTGTTGCGACTGGACGAATTTCTTGCTGCAATTCATCCGGAATTTCTGCAATGAAACGTGATGGTGTATGAAAATGATCATTGCCATGTAATCGTCTACTTTCAGCATAGGTTAAATACAACTGTTTCATTGCACGAGTGATACCAACATAGCAAAGTCGACGCTCTTCTTGCAGACCATCAGGCTTGTCAGCTGACATTTTATGTGGGAATAATCCTTCCTCCACTCCTGCCAAAAATACAACTGGAAATTCAAGCCCCTTCGCTGAATGCAGTGTCATCAGCTGCACACTGTCTTCAAACTCTCCAGCTTGACCTTCACCAGCCTCAAGTGCGGCATGATCAATAAAACTTGCCAGTGGATTCACATGTTGTTTCGCGCTATCCTCATGAGTAAATTGCCGTGTTGCTGTGACCAATTCTTGCAAATTCTCAATGCGAGCCTGTGATTTTTCGCCTCTTTCTTTAAGATAAAAATCCACCAAACCAGATTTTTGAATGACATGTTCAGCCATTTCATGCAATGGAAAATCTTGCGTGTCATTCCCCAGCCCGTTGATTAGTTGAATAAAGTGCCGCAACGCCGTTGTTGCTCTTGCAGGTAATTCATTATCCTCAATCACAGACAATGCTGCATCCCAAAGTGACGCATTTATCTTCAAGGCTTTTTCACGCAAAATTTGTATGGTTCTATCACCCACACCACGTGTTGGCGTGTTAATCACTCGCTCAAAAGCAGCATCGTCTTGACGCGACAATACCAAACGCAAATAAGCCAAGGCATTTTTAATTTCAGCACGCTCAAAAAATCGTTGGCCACCATAAATTCGATAAGGAATAGACTCACGAATTAATGCTTCTTCCAATACGCGAGATTGTGCATTCGATCGATATAAAATTGCCAATTCTGAACGTCGATAGCATTGAATTAACCACTCTTTAATTCGAGAGACAATAAATCTTGCCTCATCAATTTCATTAAAGGCACTATAAACTAAAATGGGATCGCCCTGATTACCTTCGGTCCATAATTCTTTTCCAAGACGATTATCATTATTAGAAATCAGCGCATTTGCAGCTTTCAAAATAGTGCTGGTTGAACGATAGTTCTGTTCGAGACGTATGATTTGGGTTTGCTGAAAATCAGCCTCAAATCGTTGAATGTTTTCAACTTTGGCACCACGCCAACCATAAATAGACTGGTCATCATCACCAACAATCATCAATTTTTGATCATTGCCAGCCAACAATGTCAACCAAGCATATTGAATAGTATTAGTA
>JAUIKI010000126.1 GCA_030430875.1 Gammaproteobacteria bacterium
ACTTAAAAAATCACCAGGAATTGTTGTTTTAGACAAGCAAGCTGATGGCGGATATCCAACTGCAGTGACAGAGTCTGCAGGAAAAGATCCCGTGTTTGTTGGTCGGATACGAGAAGATATTTCTCATGAGTTTGGCTTAAATTTATGGATTGTTTCCGATAACATTCGCAAAGGAGCTGCTTTAAACAGTGTGCAAATCGCAGAAATTTTGATTGATAAATATTTATAATAACTGGAAGCTAGACTTATTTTTTGTCATAGGGAATGGAATGCCAATATTGAAAATTTGTTTTAGTCAGATCATTTATGCTTTGATGCTTCTAAGTAGTGTTGCAAGTGCAGAAAGTGTGTCGTTGGGTGAGTTGATTTTATATTCCAATGTGGGTCAGCCATTTCATGCTGAAATTAGGCTGAAAAATCTCCAACAGGGGGTAGGGAAATCTCTCCAAGTGAAATTCCCTCAACGTGAAATATTTGAGTCAGCTGGATTGAAAAAGACACTCTTAATTGAAAACCTTGGGCTTTCATTGCAAGCTCAAGATCAAGGGCATGTAGTAAGAATTGTATCAAGTGAACCTGTCCATGAAAAATCCATCAGTTTTTTAATAGATGTAACATGGAATAGCGGAGGAGATAGAAAAGAATATACTGTCTTACTTGGTTCAGCCCTTAACCAAAATGGTCTAAGTCAAAAAGCGCCTGCACATTTTTCACCCACAAAGTCATATTCAATCATTGAAGCAGCAGAATCAATGGGTGAAAATCATTCTATTGAGAAAGTATGGATTTCAGCCAATGACACACTGTATAATGTTGCTGAGAGAGTTCGTCCCTCCGAGCATATCAGTGTTAATCAAATGATGATGGCATTACTTAGGAGAAATCCTGATAAATTTATTCATCAAAACATTAATTTAGTGAAAGCAAATCACTATTTGGATATTCCAGATATCAAACAAATTGAGTCAATGCGTGCTGATATTGCTGATCAAAAAGTTATCCAGCACTATAAAGCATGGAAAAATGGTGATCAAAGGCTTCTGGCTATTGCAGATGATGACGAAAATGAGGTCGATGTTTTGGCATCAATCGAAGAGTTGATTGACCCCGATATTATTAATCAACCAGAAACCACGCAGCATTCTCATGAAAAATTAGTTAGTTTTCGAGACGCTTTTTCAGATAAGTCAGCATCAGAGTCATCGAATGCTTCGGTTTTGAGTTTGCGTCCAGTAACAAGTAGTGATCACTCAAAAAAAATCATGCCAATCGATGATGAGTCGATAATTGTTGTTAGAATGTCGGAACAATCAGATAGAATTTCTGAATTAACCACACGATTACAAGAAACGCGAGCTGAACTACAACAATCCCAAGAATTGCAGATGAGCTTAGATGCTCAAGTTCAGCAGATGCAAAGTCAGCTAACTATTTTGAAAGATTACATTAGTTTTGCTGGTTATTCAGATCATGAATCAGTGTTAGTTAATTCTGCTGACGCTGAAACTAAACAGCCTGAGTTAAAAGCTAGTGCAAAACCTCCAAAGAGCATCATGACAGGGTTTCAACAATATCTTTTTATCATCATTGTTGTATTATTACTGCTAATTCTTGTGCAGCAATTTATTTTACTGCGTAAACGCTAATAAAAAATTTGAGTTTACTTTTGTTTTGACTTCAACAAACCGCATTGCCTTAGGTATAAGCTACAATGGTTCTGGTTATCATGGTTGGCAAAAACAATCGACGGTGCAATCTGTTCACTCTGTTTTAGAAAAAGCAATTCAACTTGTTGCCAATCAGCCGGTTGATATCGTTTGCGCTGGGCGTACTGATGTTGGGGTGCATGCAACAGAGCAAGTAGTACATTTTGATTTCAATGGACAAAAAGTTTTGCGGCCTGAGCGAAGCTGGGTATTGGGTGGTAATGCAAATTTACCTGCTGACACTAGGGTGTTGTGGGCTACTTATGTGCCTGATACATTTCATGCGCGATTTTCTGCGGTTGCAAGGCGCTATCGCTATTTTATTCATCATTCTGAGGTGAGATCAGCTTTGTTTCCCAAGCAGCTTACCTGGGAATTTAGAACGCTTAATGTTGATGCAATGCAAGAAGCAGCAAATTACTTGATAGGTAAACATGATTTTTCAGCCTATCGAGCCACAGCCTGCCAATCAAAATCACCATACCGGCATGTGCATTTTATTCGGATTTTGCAGCGTGGTGAATTGATTATGATTGATATCAAAGCGAATGCATTTTTGCATCATATGGTAAGAAATATTGCTGGTGTTTTAATGGCTATTGGCAAAGGTGAGCAAAAACCAGTGTGGGCAAAAAAAGTCCTAGAAACAAAACGGCGCGAGCTAGGCGGTGTCACGGCACCAGCCCATGGTCTTTATCTGATTAAAGTGGATTATCCTGAACAATTTGAGTTGCCACAAGCGGGAATTGGTCCAATTTTTTGGAAGGATTGAGACTTTTGCGAAAAAAGGTATGCAAAGGCCTCAAGTTAGCTAGGTGAGAGTTGCCAAAAATTATTTCACTAATCATAGCTGCAAAAAATGATAAAATTGCAGATTTTCTGATTTTTATTCGCCAATTGCTTTGTCTAAAGTGGATTCACCTTCCTGAGTTGTTTGATTTTCATTTAAGATAAAATCAGCTGCTTTTTCTGCGATCACCATAGTTGGAGCATTGGTGTTACCGCCAATTAATGTCGGCATAATCGATGCGTCAATAACTCGAATTCCTTCAAGCCCGTGCACGCGTAATTGCTGGTCGACAACAGCCATATCATCATGTCCCATCTTGCAAGTGCCAACAGGGTGATAGATTGTCTCTGCTTTTTGACGAATGAATCCTTCAATGTCTTTATCAGTTTGAATATTATTTCCTGGAAAAATTTCTTTGCCTCGATAGTTGTCATATGCACTAGCAGCTAAGATACTTCGTGCTGTTTTAACCCCTTTGACCATGACCTGAATATCATCAGGATGACTCAAGTAATTTGGTTGAATCACTGCATGACTTGTTGGATCTGCATTTCGTAATCCAATATAACCGCGACTTTTGGGACGCAAATTACAAACATGCAATGAATAGCCATGCCGCATCATGAATTTCAAGTTGCGAGCATGATTATCCAAAAGAGCTGGAGTATAGTGAAACTGGATGTCGGGTATCGCTTCATCTGCTGATGTTTTGACAAAACCACCAGCTTCTGCGCCGTTGGTTGTGTATGCACCACGACGTTTGAAAAAGAAATTAAATATATCGATTGGAGATTTTACTAAAGCCATTGGACCCAGAGTGATGGGGTGCATGGTTTTACTTCGTTGTACAATTAAGACATCCAAATGATCTTGTAAATTTTGACCAACACCGGGCAATTCATGGATAAGGTTAATACCGTGTTTTTCAATTTCATTTTTTGGTCCAACACCTGATAGCATCAAAAGCTGTGGAGAGTTGATTGCCCCCGAACTTAAAATGACTTCTTGGGAGCAGTCAATATCAATGGTTTTATTACCGTGTTGATAAGTGATTCCAACAGCACGTTTGCCATCAAAGCGCACTTTGGTGGTTCTGGCTTTAGTAATGACAGTTAGATTGGATCTATCCATTACTGGTCGTAGATAAGCCTTGGCAGCACTAAATCTGTAGCCATTTTTTTGAGTTAATTCGTAATAACCAACACCTTCTTGAGATGCCCCACTAAAATCATGATTAACTGGAAACCCTTTTTCTTGTGCAGCATTAATAAAAACATCACACATGGTGTTTTTCGAGCGATTTTCTGATACTTGTAGGGGGCCGCCTGTGCCACGAAATGGATTATGACCACGTTCACGATTTTCATTGCGCAAGAAAATAGGTAATAATTTTTTATAATTCCATTCGGTGTTGCCAAGCTTAGCCCATTCATCATAATCTGTTGCATGGCCACGAGTGTAAATCATTGCATTACTTGAGCTAGATCCTCCCAAGGTTTTGCCTCTGGGCCAAAATAATTTACGATTTTTGAGTTGGCTTTGTGGCTCAGTGAAATATTGCCAATTTAAACGCTTGCTCAACATCATCCAAACCATTCCAACTGGAAGATGGATTAATGGGTGCTTATCAGCTGGTCCAGCTTCAACCAGGCAGACTTTAGTGTTGGGGTTTTTGGATAAACGGTTAGCAAGGACACATCCGGCGGATCCACCACCGACAATGATATAATCATACATTGACGAATACCTCGTATAGAATTATTTTTATGGGGCAGAAAACATCTGAAGTAGTCATTTTCTAGCTTTAATCAGTCATTCTCGCAAGTTTTCAATATTATTCAAGTGCTAATATGTCCATAAACGGTTAGATTGAAAAAACACCAGAAGGTTTGCTGTTTTAGCGTTAAAAATACTTAATAATTTTTACGCTGAGTTATAGTCAATGACTAAATAATAAAGCAGTTTTTGACGTGAAAAATTAGTCTTGAAAAAATCGTGAGCAATCTTTTAAGGCTTGAGATAAATTTGCAGGTAGCTCACTAATCACTTTTTCTAATGTGGTGTCACAATGAGTGTTGATATTGAGATGACCAACTTTTCTGCCAGGCCTGGGTTCTTTAGCGTAATCATGCAAATGCAAATTATTGATGGCAAGCAACCGTTTTGCCTCTGGTATTTCTCCAATCAGATTAATCATTAGGTTGTGTGGGTATGCCATTTCTGTTGATCCCAATGGCAGATTTGCAACGGCGCGTAAATGATTTTCAAATTGACAAGTCACAGCGCCATTCATTGTCCAGTGGCCAGAATTATGAACACGCGGAGCCATTTCATTTGCAAAAAGCATTTGATTCTTAACAAAAAATTCTAAGGTAAAAACACCAATGTGGTCTAATTCTTCCATGAGCTGAGTAATATACTTTTTTGCTTGCTCATGAAGTGTGGAGTGATTCAATGCATCGTTAACCAACGAGAATTTTAAAATTCCATTTTGATGCAGATTATGGCTGAGAGGATAAAATAAAATTTGCTGATGCTGGTCACGCACTGCAATTTGTGAGACCTCATAATCAAAGTTCATGAATGCTTCTGCCATCACCGGTTTGCCA
>JAUIKI010000127.1 GCA_030430875.1 Gammaproteobacteria bacterium
CGATTGAAATACAGGGTTTTTGCTAAAAAATCTTCCACTTCAGTTTCATTGCTGTGATATCGCTTTGGTTGGAGCAAGCAAGAGCGTGTTGTGAGCAATGTGCCTTGGCCATCGGTTTCTACGCTACCACCTTCGATGATGAAATCAATCGGTTCATAGGAGGTTTCTTTTAGAATTTTTTTCTCAATTAGGTTTGCAGTTACCAAATTATCTTGATCATAAGGGTATTTTTCTGCCCAGCCATTAAAATTAAAATCTAAAATCAAAGGTATATCTCCAGCATATATTGTCAGTGGGCCGTAATCACGCGCCCAAACATCATCGGTTTTGCAGATAGTGAAAAGAATGCGTTGTTGATTAATGAGAGGAGATGCTAGGGATTTTTTTGCACGTGCTAGTGTTTTTTCATCGTGACAGAGCAGTAGCACAGTCTCAAAACGTGTAATTTGTTGAACTAATGTTTTATAAACAGGTTCTATTAAAGGCAGTGATCCAGACCAATCGCTTGCATGGTGTGGCCAAGTTAGTATGATGGCATCTTGTTGTTCCCATTCTGCAGGCATTCGTTTCAGAGAGTTCATGGCAATTTCGGGGGTTTGTTGGGCAATTAGGCTAAAATTATAGTGCTTTATTCCTCGTTACCCAATAAAATTCTTAATCAATATTAATGACAGTCAAATTTACTCGAGTATATGTTTAAACCATTTCCCCTATTTGTTGGGCTGCGTTATACCCGTGCTAAACGGCGTAGTCGGTTCATGTCACTGTTTTCAGCTTTTTCCGTCGCTGGTTTCACACTGGGTGTTACCGTTTTGATCATTGTGTTATCCGTCATGAATGGATTTGAAAAAGAATTGCGTACGCGTATTCTGGGCATGATTCCTCATGGAAATATTATTGGTATTGAGCCTATTGACAATTGGCCTGAGCTGGTTGATATGGCTAAAGAGAATGAGCAAGTCATCGCCGCATCACCCTATGTGGACCTACAAGGCATGTTGAGTAATCGAGGTGAAGTACAAGGCGTACTGATTAGTGGAATAGAGCCAGATTTGGAAAGTCAGATTTCAATTGTTAATGATCATATGGTTGAAGGGCAATTGAATGATTTGAAGGCAGGTGAGTTTGGTATAATTTTAGGGCTAAGACTTGCTCGGCAGTTAGGTGTTAATGTGGGTGAGAAAATCATCATGGTGTTGCCTGAGGCATCGGTGACACCTGGTGGTATTTATCCGCGTCTCAAACGGTTTACTGTGGTTGGTATCTTTGAAGTCAGAGCTGAAGTTGATGCTTGGCTTGCGCTAATTCATGTGGAAGATGCTGCCGTTCTTGCGAAAATTAAAGGTAAAGTGCATGGTTTGCGTTTGAAGGTGGCTGATTTGTTTAAAGCTCATCAGGTTGTTGATGAGTTGACGCAACAATTGCCAGCAAATTATTTTGCGACAGACTGGAGTCGATCGCATGGTAATTTATTTAATGCTATTCAGCTTGAAAAAAACCTGATTGGATTATTGCTTTGCTTAATTATTGCCGTTGCTGCATTTAATGTCGTTTCATCACTTGTTATGTTAGTGGCAGATAAAAAGGCAGATATTGCAATTTTGCGTACTTTAGGCGCGTCACCAAAATCAATTATGACTATTTTTATGGTTCAAGGGCTTATTATTGGCTTCATTGGAATTGTGATTGGTGTTGTGTTAGGTGTTTTAGGGGCATTGACAGTGTCTGATATTGCTGCCGGAATTGAAAAGCTGTTCGGCATTCAATTTTTGAGTTCAGATATCTATTTTGTTGATTTTATTCCATCTGATTTGCGTTTAAGTGATGTGATTGTTGTTACTGCTGTAGCGCTGATTGCAAGCTTCCTATCAACTTTATATCCTGCGTGGCAAGCATCTCGAGTGCAGCCAGCTGAGGCGTTACGTTATGAGTAATCATCCGGTTATTTCCTGTCAGAATTTATCCAAATGCTATCAAGAAGGCCCTGAAGATATCCAGGTTTTATCAGATATAACCTTTTCAATTGCTGAAGGAAAAATGTTGGCAATGGTGGGTAATTCAGGGTCTGGTAAAACAACTTTGTTAAATCTATTGGGTGGTTTGGATGTGCCATCCGATGGTTTTGTGAAGATTGATGATATTGCTATTTCATCTGCAAGTGAAGCATTGCGGGGTAAAATTCGTAATCAATACTTAGGATTTGTGTACCAGTTTCACCATCTGTTAGCCGAGTTTACTGCTATCGAAAATGTGGCAATGCCGTTGTTGATACGTAAGGAATCACCAGAAGCAGCTCGCAAAGCAGCAACTGATATTTTAACTCAAGTGGGCTTGGGGAAGCGTTTGCAGCATAGACCTTCAGAACTATCAGGTGGTGAGCGCCAGCGAGTAGCCATTGCTAGAGCATTAGTGACCAGGCCTAAGTGCGTATTGATGGATGAACCTACAGGGAACTTAGATACTCAAACAGCTCATGCTATTCAGCAGTTAATTCACAAGCTAAATCAAGAGTCCAACATTGCTTTTATCGTTGTAACCCATGACATGTCATTTGCGAGTTGCATGCATGACATCTATCGTTTAGAACAAGGTCGTTTGTCTCGAATAGATGATTCTCCTACAGAAAAATCATAGTTCTCTTAGACTGACTGTTTTGATCATCTGACAGAGTTCACGCCATTTCAGCGCATAATCGTAGCATTGCATTCAATGGATGGTCCCGCTACATATGCGAATTACCTTTATTTTACCTCTGAGCTTTTGTTTTGGTGTGTTTTGCGCCTATTTTCTGCCAAGTCTTCCTGAAAAAAACAGCTTATTACTGATAGTTTTGCCATTACTTTTGAGTGTCAAATTACGTTGGTTTATTTATCCCAGCGTGTTTTTATGTGGATGTGCTTGGTTGATTTTTATAGGGCATACTAAGTTAGAAACCAAATTGCCTGAAAGCCTAGATAAGCAAACAGTTTGGTTGCAAGGCTATGTCAATTATTTGCCAGTGAATCAAGCTGATAAAATCAAATTCCGATTGCAAATTCGATGCATTACCATGCATCAGTTGTCAAAAATAGATTGCGAAGAAAAAGATGATAAAAAAATCGCAAATATAAAGTTAGTGGAGCTAAGTTGGTATCAGCCAACAGACTTTCCAAAGGCTGGTGAGTATTGGTACATAAAAGCAAAGCTGCGTCGCCCACGTTCTTTTGAAAACCCAGGAGGATTCGATTATGCCGGATGGTTATATATTCTCGGAGTTGATGCAACAGGCTACATCAAAGAAGCTATTCATGATTTAGAAAACACAGATTATTTTTTTAGTATTCATGTGTTGAGAGAAAAAATTCGTGAAAAACTGGTTGAAAAAACTAAACTCCATGATAACCAGGCTATCTTGTTTGCATTGATGCTTGGTGATCGATCGATGTTTTCTCCTGAAATATGGAGCCTATTTAAAAAAACTGGCACAAATCATCTTATGGCAATTTCAGGATTACACATAGGTATGATTTCTGGAAGTATGTTTTTGTTAGTGCAAGTATTAGGTCGCTTCATATCAATTTTAAACTATTGGCCTCGACAAAAGATAGCAGCAGTAATGTGCTTGATTGTTGCTTTGCTTTATAGTGGGTTGGCTGGGTTTTCGTTGCCAACATTGCGTGCTTTAATTATGCTCAGCGTTGTGCTAGCTGGTGTAATAATGAGCCGCAAGATAAGGTTAGGCTGGACATTTATTTTTGCATTAACGCTGATGTTAATTATTAACCCTTTGTCAATTGGGTCTGTGAGTTTTTGGTTATCCTTTTCAGCAGTTGGTGTTCTGGTGTTTTTTTTTCAAACATCTCAAAGAAGTCTGTTGAGAAACTTTTTTACTGCACAAATTGTTATTTTTCTTGGTCTTTTTCCTATCTTGTTGTTAACGTTTAATCAAGCTCCATTGATTTCACCCATTGCAAATTCCATTGCAGTTCCAGTTGTTTCATTTGTTGTTGTGCCACTTGATTTTCTAGGTTGTTTATTGCTTTTTGTTTTTGATCCTGCGGGAGAGTTTTTGCTAGTTTTAAGTGACAGAATAATGAGCTTTCTGCTTATTTTGTTGACAAAAATGGCGTCAATTGATTTTTCCTTGTCAGTTAAGGATTTAAATCAAATCACAGTATGGTTAGGATTATTTGTAATGCTCTGTACAGGGGTTAAATTCAAAATTTTTAATAAATTATTTGCAGTCATTGTATTAGGGTTGATTTTTTTGATACCAAAACCCGAGAAAGTTTCAAGGGGTGAATTCAAATTAAGCTTGCTTGATGTTGGTCAAGGTCTGTCAGTAATTGTGCAAACAAATCACCATGTGTTGGTGTTTGATGTGGGAGCACGTTTTGGTGGACTCGATTTTGGGAAGATTGTGGTCATTCCTTTTTTGAAACGACAGGGAATTGATCATGTTGATCGCTTGGTGATTAGTCATGCAGACAATGATCATACGGGTGGTTTGCAGTCAGTTTTGGAAGAAATATCTATTGCGTCAATTTATGTTGGAGAAAATCTAGATTATATTGATGGAAATCGACAGCAGCAATGTCAACAAGGATTGCACTGGGCGTGGGATAATGTCAGATTTAGTTTTATCCATCCTGATCGTGTGTATTCGAAAGCAAACAATAATTCTTGCGTATTGAAAATTCAGACAGATCATTTGACGGTATTAATACCCGGAGATATTGAAAAATTGGTTGAACAGCATTTGATTGATTACGATGATAAACTGCTGAAAGCAGATATTTTGATTGCTCCGCATCATGGTAGCTTGACATCATCAACGTGGCAATTTATTCGCAAGGTGGCTCCAGATTATGTGTGGATTAGCGCTGGTTATTTAAATCAATTTGGTCACCCCCATAAAAAAATTCTCAAGCGTTACGAGCAGCTTAATGTCAAGGTGCTAAATACGGCTTTTACTGGAGCAATAACCGTAGAAAGCCGCAGTTTTTATGATAAAAAGGTGTTAGCTTTACATCGAGAAAAAACTCAACGATTTTGGGATTAATGGTATTTCTCAGATTGTTTTTAGTTAAACGAGCTACTCATTAGTAGATATAGCTTTTTT
>JAUIKI010000128.1 GCA_030430875.1 Gammaproteobacteria bacterium
AACCCCTTATTACAATGCCAAAATTGGCAACAAAACCACCTACAGCCGCCACGTTTGGGGTGATGCTGTCGATATTTTCATTGATGAATCACCAAAAGATGGTTATTTGGATGATTTAAATCACGATGGCAAAACAAATAATGCCGACATCAATCTTTTATATCAATGGATGGAGACATTTCAAAAGCAATACGAAGGCACTCAGTTCATTGGTGGACTGGCACGCTACCACATTAAAGGAAAGCGAACTCCATTTGTTCACCTTGACACACGCGGTTACAAAGCACGCTGGAAAGGCTAAATATCTGAAATTTTCTATGTTTAATGGTAGCCTACTGTTGTTAACTGAGTAATAATCCAATTTTCCCCCTACAATGATTGTCAAAAAATATTTTGATAAAAATTACGCTACTCTAACATGCAATATAAAGACTATTACCAAGTACTAGGAGTTTCGCGTAGCGCCTCTCAAGATGATATTAAACGAGCCTATCGAAAACTTGCCAAAAAATATCACCCAGACGTCAGTAAAGAAGCTAATGCAGAAAATAAATTTAAAGAGGTTGGTGAAGCATATGAAGTGCTCAGTGATTCTGAAAAACGTCAAGCTTATGATCAGTTTGGACATAACTGGCAACAAGGGCAAGAATTTAAACCGCCACCAGGCTGGGAGAAAAATGACTTCAATTTTTCAACTGGCAGGCAGTCAGATCAAGCTGACTTTAGTGATTTTTTCACTAGTTTGTTTGGCCAAAAAAATAGAAGACATCAAGAAACCAAACACCCAGATGAAATTGCGAAACTTGATATTAGTCTAGAAGATGCCTGCCTTGGTTTAACTAAATCAATCACCTTCAATCAACGAGGATCTGTTAATAACAAACCTCGCAGTCTTAACGTAAAAATACCGAAAGGAGTCACCGAAGGCCAGCGAATTCGACTACGCGGCCAAGGAAGTTATCAATATACCAATGGCAGTCGCAGTGATCTTTTGCTCGAGATTCACATCAAACCTCATGCTTTTTATAAGGTGATCGACAAAGATATTCATCTTGAATTACCAGTCACACCTTGGGAAGCAGCACTTGGAACAAACATTCAAGTACCGACCCTTTTTGGACCAATCAAATTAACCATTCCAACAAATTCACAGTCTGGTAAAAAATTGCGAATCAAAGACAAAGGCCTACCAGGGCATCCAAGCGGACATCAAATTATCACGTTGAAAATAGTCAATCCTCAGGCAAACTCCCCAGAAGAAAAATCTCAATTTGAAAAACTTGCCGCTCATTTCTCCACATTTAATCCACGAAAAGTTTTTGGATTATAATTTATGCTTTTATCTGTGAGTCGCTTAATTGATGCTCTTCACCTGCATAATATGCCTTAACACGAGGATTCATTACATATCGCCATAACGGTGGAACCAGTGCCAAAAGCACCATCGTTGCATAGCCAGCTGGCAATTGCGGCGAATGGTCATGATGTCGCAATACTTGATAGCGACGCTTTGGATAGGCATGATGATCAGAATGACGTTGCAACTGAAACAAAAATAAATTTGTTAGCAAAAAATTAGAATTCCAAGAATGCTCTGGTGTCACTCGTTCAAAACGTCCGTTATCAAGCTTGCGACGATGCAAACCATAATGCTCTAAATAATTCACAATCTCTAATAATGTGAAAGCAACAAAACTTTGCCCAAGAAAAAACAAACTTCCCATCCAACCCCAAGCAACCGTAAAACCAATAAGGCAAAGTACTGTAAATCCATAAAACCAAATCAATTCATTTTTCAACCCCCATGGACTCATTCCTTTACGCCGTAGTCGTTCTGCTTCGAGCAAAAAAGCATTTTTAACGTTGTGATAATAAGCATGCGGCAAAAATTGATATAGTGATTGATTAAAACGTGACGACGATGCATCTTTTGGCGTTGACACATGAACATGATGACCACGAATGTGCTCAACTTTAAATCCAGCATAAGAGACTAAAGCTAGCAACAACCCACCCACATTTTTTTCCAGCTGACTATCTTTATGAATCAACTCATGAGCCACATTGATTCCCGCAATGCCACCAACAACACCAATGGATAACACCCAACCAAACTGGCCTATCAAACTAAAATCATATCGCATAAAAACATAGCCACCCCACACTAACAATAACGCATAAGCAGGCAAACATAATAGTGGCAACCAATAATAAAACTTTTCTTCACTCATTCTTGCGACATCTGTTTTTTCATTGGGGTTAACTGCATCTTTTCCAAGTAAAACATCAATAATTGGAATAATTCCAAACACAACAAACACCGTGAAAAATGCCAACAGATTGGGCACTCCAATGAAGTTTGCTAATAGAATTGAAATTACAGGTAATAAAAGTGGTAACGCAATAATTAAATAGGCGTATTTTTTAACCGTAATAAGTCTATCCGAATGAGATGAAGTCATGAGAAATGCCTCCTTTTATTATTAGACCCCTAATTAAAACGAATGCTTCAACAAAAAGATAGACGATTTAGATTTTTATTCAAGATTAATCTATAACTCAATGCTAAAATAATCAATGATTATGAATAAAGATAAAAAAAAACTCACATCTTTTAATCCCATCAAATTCTCTGCCATAACAAATATTTGCCATAACAAATAAAAATACTACAATTTACATTAAAGAACCTAAATAAGCATGACCGAACATGACCATGGAACCAACAAACCCTAGCAATGTAGAAATATTCAATATCATTCGAGATCACTCCAAGCTAAAAGACACACTAAATGATGAAGAATTTAATGCGTTATTTGATCATTTTAATTTAGTGCCTTTTAACGAAGGAGATATCTTACTCAAAGAAGGAGCACCTGCTGATAAAATCAGCATTATCATTGAAGGAACGGCCAAAATTGTCATTAATAATCAACAAATCAGCAAGCTTATGCAGGGCGACATTTTTGGTGAATCAGCATTTTCACGAGACGGCACGGTAAAAGGAGAAGTGATTGCCAAACAAAATGGCATTCGCGCTATTCTCACAGTCCAAGAATATGGCTATTTAATTAGAGAAAATCCTCATTTAGCTCGCCATTTGCGCTACTTTTTTGATGCGGTAATTAATGAGCGAAAACTGCATCTTGAACGTTTTTTTTATAAAGATACTACTCAATATATTGCCCTAATTGCGCATCATAATAAAAAGAATGCTATGATCAATTTTGTCAGAGACAATAAAGCTTTTTTTGAACAATATCCCTTAGTGGCGACTGATGCAACTGGTACCAGGCTATATGAAGAGGTTGGCATCACACTAACTCGTAAAGTAACTGCAGGCCCTCTTGGCGGAGATCAAGCAATTGGCGCAATGGTCGCTGGTGATAATATATTGGCTATACTTTTTTTCCGTGATCCTCTTTCACCACATGCACATCATGCTGATATTGAAGCATTAGGTCGTCTATGTGATGTATATGATGTCCCTTTTGCAACCAATATTGCAACAGCAAAAGCAATTTTGACTGAGTTCACTGAACATACCCCCCTTCCTTATTAATTCTGACACAGATCAAAACTAGCAGAGATTACAAAAGGGTTAGGCCTCTCAAAGCTAACTAACTGCTGCAATTTTTTGTTTAGCAAAAAATAACAATCCATACGCTAAGATAACATCGTAAAATATGATTTAGACTTTTATAATAAAATCGCCATAGTAAAAAGCAATTAAAAACTCCTCTATGTTTGTTACAAAACAAAATCTTTTTCTTTCCTCATTCATTAATGCCCCCAACTTTGTCGTTATTCATGAGTATTCCTGAAAAATGATCAATATTCATAAGCATTCATCTTGATATGACGTAAGCTGATGCTTAATATCTCTCTGGTGTCCGCTAAAAGTGATGTCTAATGAGATTTCATTAAGAAATCTATGAAGAAGCAGCGTATGAAAAAATATTAGAGACCGTCCTAGATAAGTAAAATCATTTGGAACAGCCCTTTCTTTTTATAAGTACTTGGTGAGTCCCTCCTGGATGACTGAATATTAGACAAATAACGGCATTCATGGTATGTTTTTTAGCCTAAAATTGGCAGTTGAATAAACAACAACAAAGAGTCTTTATCCTTATGCAATACAAAATATTTTTACACGTCGCCTGCTCTTTCATTCTTTTTTTATTTTCAGCAGGATCACACGCACGCCAATCTTTTGACGTGCCACGCATGATATCTCAAGCTGACCTCGTTTTTCATGGCGTGGTAACCTCAGTAGATTACCGCAATGCTGAACAGGATATACGGGATGAACTTCTTCCCATGCCATATACATTTGTAACGTACCAAATCAAAGAAATTTTATCGGGGCGTTATGATGGAAATGAAATTACTTTGCGGTTTATTGGTGGATTGGCTAATGCAGAGGAAGGTGACATTGTGTCAGTTTCACATATGCCATTATTCGATGTCAGAGATAACGATATCATTGCGGTAAAAAACAATACTGAAAGTATTTGTCCGATCGTCAATTGCCAATTAGGTCGCATGCGCTTGATCAATGGGTTGGCATATATGGATGAAGGAAGAAAATTAATCAAGACGAATACTGGTGAAATTATGCCTGGTGAATTTACGGTGCAGCAAGAAATTCTAACTCACAATATGGGAGGCATTCCAACAGACTACAAAACAAGAGTACTTTATACTGATGATTAAGGAAGAGATAGAATAGTAAGGGGCTTGTTGGCTGCTGGAGAAGCCGCTTGTGCCTCTGTACACGGTGCCAATAGACTCGGAGCCAATTCCTTACTAGATATAGTAGTTTTCGGAAGAGCAGCTTCTATAGTAACAAAAGAAGAGTACAAACCCGGACAGACTCAAAAAGAACTAACAAAAGAAGACGGAATGCAGTCCTTGGACAAACTAGACAGACTCAGATTCTCCAAAGGAGAATTCTCTATCTCTTAAGTAAGAAGTAAACTGCAAGAAACCATGCAAAAACACGCCTCAGTGTTCAGAATATAAGAGTCTTTGGAAGA
>JAUIKI010000129.1 GCA_030430875.1 Gammaproteobacteria bacterium
CAGTGCAAATAATAATAAAATATTTATTGTATGGATGAAGAAATAATAACAGAAAACAAAACAAACAAGTATATAGAAAAAAAAATAGCCACATCACAGCAAGCACAAACACTTATATATGTTTAGTTACTTGTTTGATTGTCAGTTCACCACTAAATAATACTAATAAAAATAGCCACTTCTAAATATAACACCAAAAATAAATCCTATTAAAACATCGATAATTATTTGTGTATATTAAACTACTATAATCAAAACAATGATTTATAAGAGAGAATTAGAAAAAATGAAGCCAGTTTACAATTAATACAATAAAACACTAATTTGAATAGAGAAATAGATTAGTAAAAAGACATAAATGATACATTAGAGCTAAGAGTAGAGTAATTAACAACTATTAATAATGATTGTTCTGCTGTTAGAGATTAAAGAGACCAATTTGCTTAATAATTAAGATATGTCAGAGATAGATTAAAGAATTTCAATGTAGCCACTCACTGGTTGGCCACTCTGAAAGACGCCATCTCTTTCAAGAAACCGAACAAGACACAGCAGAAAAATTTGCCGCTTTGATTAATCACGCAATTTCACCAATTCTATGCATTGGTGAAACCTTAGCTCAACATCAACAATCGCAAACACAAGATGTGCTTATTCATCAATTAAAAACTGTCATTGACCACGTTGGCATAGAAGCCTTCCAATCTGCAGTAATTGCCTATGAGCCAGTTTGGGCAATTGGAACAGGAAAAAGTGCTGATTCTGATGAGGTTGAATTGACCCATCAAATAATTCGTGAATTTCTGACTAGCTATAACCCTACCATTGCTGATAAAATGCAGATTCTCTATGGTGGAAGTGTCAATGCATCAAACGCTGCTGCATTTTTGGCGTGTGAGAATATTGACGGGTTATTAATTGGTGGTGCTTCTCTAGACGGTGAAACATTTGCCTCAATCCATCAATTAGCCGTAAACTGCTTTTCACATTAATTCGTTTTTCAAATTAGGTTTAGTTATGGATATTTTAGATACACTGATTTTGGTTGCTTATGTTTTGTTGTCAATATCAATCATAAGTCTCATCCTCTTGCAACGTGGCAAAGGCGCCGAAACGGGTTCAAGCTTTGGCGCAGGAGCATCACAAACTATTTTTGGCAGTCAAGGCAAAGGTGATGTTTTAAGTCGAACAACAGCAATATTGGCCACCTTATTCTTTGTCACAAGCATCGGTTTATATATGCTCGCAAAACAACAAAGTGACCCCAAAGAAAGCGTTATTCAACAGGGAGTACTTGAAGAAGTGCAACAAAATCAAGATAATAATGGTGATATTCCGGCAACCAACCCTCAAGATTCAACTTCTGAGAATACTTCTGGCGAACAATCGAATGCTAGTCTTCCGGAATAACCTTAAAAAATACACAAAGCCGAAGTGGTGGAATTGGTAGACACGCTATCTTGAGGGGGTAGTGGCGTAAGTCGTGCCGGTTCAAGTCCGGCCTTCGGCACCATCTTTAATTGACAACTACTACAAAATTTTTTGGCTTCTCGATGAATTTGAGCAGACTTTGCTTGACCAGAACACATTGAGATACCTATAATGGCGAATCACAGTTGCGGGGTGGAGCAGCCTGGTAGCTCGTCGGGCTCATAACCCGAAGGTCGTTGGTTCAAATCCAGCCCCCGCTACCAATTTGGTTGCATTGAATTGAGAAGGTAATTTAATCGCCTCAATTTATGTGATGAACAAAAACTAAAAAGCCCCGACATCGGGGCTTTTTAGTTAGATTTAAACAGAGGTTTGATTTACGTATGAGTAAACAACTATCCGCGCAGTCACAATTGCATGAATTGATTGTGCCGGTAATTACCCAAATGGGATATATCTGTTGGGGAATTGAATACGTTACAGATCAAGGAATAAGGACATTACGCATTTATATAGATAGCCCAAATGGAATTGAAATTTGTGATTGTGAAAAGGTAAGTCGCCAATTAAGCGCTTTACTCGATGTTGAAAACCCGATTATAGATAACTACACATTAGAAGTTTCATCTCCAGGTTTGGATAGGCCATTCTTCTCTATTGAACAGATACAGAATCATATTGGAGAATTTATCCAAATAAAACTAAAAGAACCTATTGATGAAAAACGTAGATTTTCTGGTGAAATTATCGCAGTTGATATCACCGAAAATTGTTTAAACATCAAGATAGACAATGAATTAATCAAAATAGGTTATCAAAACATCAAAACAGCTAATTTAGTACCACAATATTAACTTAGAAGAGTCTTTACTATGTCAAAAGAAGTGTTACTCGTCGTTGAAACAGTATCAAATGAAAAAGGTGTCAGCCAACCTATCATTTTTGAAGCCATTGAGCTTGCTTTAGCCAGCGCAACTAAAAAACGTTATAAAGAAGACCTTGAAGTTCGCGTTGACATTGATCAAAAGTCTGGAGAATATGAAACATTTCGCACATGGGAAGTCTTGGAAGACGAAACTGAAATTGAGTTTCCTGACAAACAATTATCCTTAGCTGAAGCAAAAACCATTGATCCAAATGCTGAAATCAATAATATTGTTCAGAAAAAAATTGACAACATGGCATTTGGTCGAATTGCGGCACAAACTGCAAAACAAGTTATTGTTCAAAAAGTTAGGGAAGCTGAAAGAGCTCAAATCATCTCACAATATGAAAAACGTGTTAATGAACTTGTCACTGGCACAGTCAAACGCGTCACTCGAGACAATGCCATTATTGATCTAGGAAGCAACGCTGAGGCCATATTAATGCGGGATGACATGATCCCTAAAGAAATCTTTAGAGTAAATGAACGGATAAGAGCAGTCATCAAAGAAATTCGTGCTGACCACCGTGGCCCACAAATCATTCTATCTCGCACCATTCCACAAATGCTTGTTGCTCTCTTCAAAATTGAAGTGCCTGAAATCTCAGAAGAAGTAATCGAAGTCCGCGGCGCTGCTCGCGACCCAGGGAATCGCGCCAAAATTTGCGTTAAAACTAATGATGGTCGTATTGATCCAATAGGCGCATGTGTTGGTATGCGTGGCTCACGCGTGCAAGCTGTCTCTGGTGAACTTGAAAATGAACGAATTGATATTATTCTTTGGGATGACAATCCAGCACAATTAGTAATTAATGCTATGGAACCAGCTGAAGTGGTATCCATTGTTGTCGATGAGGAAACTCATAGCATGGACATTGCGGTTAAAGAAGAAAACCTTTCTCAAGCCATTGGGCGTAGTGGTCAAAATGTCAGGCTAGCTAGTGAGTTAACTGGCTGGACAATTAATGTGATGACAGAAGAACACGCCGAACAAAAACACCAAGAAGAAACTTCAAAAATTGTGCAAATGTTTCAAGAGCAATTGAACGTTGATGAGGAACTGGCAACCCTACTATATGCAGAAGGATTCACCACGGTTGAAGAAATTGCATATGTTCCACTTGAAGAATTACTTGCGATTGAAGGTCTGGACAAAGACATTGTCGATGAACTTAGAAACTGTGCAAGAGACTTTATGTTAACTCAGGCATTAAGCTCAGAAGAAAGCACGTCAGAACCTGCTGAAGATCTTCTTGAACTTGAAGGCATGAATAAAGAAACCGCTTTTAGGCTAGCAAATCAAGGCATCATCACACGCGAAGAT
Organism: Gammaproteobacteria bacterium; assembly: GCA_030430875.1. GTDB lineage: Bacteria > Pseudomonadota > Gammaproteobacteria > Pseudomonadales > JAUIKI01 > JAUIKI01. Next base: position 3,681 of record JAUIKI010000129.1, read on the forward strand.
CTTGCTGAACTCGCTGTTGATGATCTACTTGATTTCATCAATGATATTGATGAAAAACATGCTGCTGATCTGATCATGACTGCACGTAAACCTTGGTTTGAGGAAGAATCTTCGAACAGCTAGTAATAAAAAACACCAGCTAAATAAGCTAATGATAGAGGCGGTAAAATTATGGCATCAGTAACAGTTGAACAACTAGCCAATCTAGTCAGAATTTCGACAGATAGGCTATTAAAACAAATGCAAGAAGCAGGCCTTGGACAAAAATCTGCTTCTGATAGTGTATCTGATGATGAAAAACAAATCCTTCTGGGTTTTTTGAAAAAAAATGGCAGCGCAGCAAATACAGACTCAACACAGTCAACTCGAATCACTCTAAAACGTAAAACTCACAGCACACTAAAAGTTGCAAGCGGCCAAGGGAAATCTACTGTCAATGTTGAGGTCCGCAAGAAACGCACCTATGTAAAACGAGCAACAGAAACTACAACAGATGAGCCTGTATCAGAAGAAACACTGATTGCTCAACAAAACTCTGAAGATAACCAGGTCGCTGAACCAACAACAGAAAACGCCGCGAAAGTCGAAACAAAAACTGAATCAGTAATTGACGAATCAACTCCAACTGTTATCCCTCAAGACACTAGTCCATCCAATAAGAAACAAACCCCTATTGCTGAAAAAAATACTGCAAAGCTTCGTGAGCTTCCTAACGAAAGAACTAAGGAAACTCTGGAAGAAGAACAACAACGTCGCAAGAAAGCTGGACGTGGCCGAAAAAAGGCTACAGTCGATGAATTGTAACTAACTTCAGTGGAAATAATGAAGAACCCGCCACCAAAAGAAGATCCAAACAAAAAGTGGCTCCGAGAACAACTTCAGCTTTTAAACCTATGAAAGGTATGACACAAAGTTTCTCAAAACCAACAAAACCCATGATCCATGAAATTGATATTCCTGAATCAATTTCGGTTACCGAGCTTGCACAGAAGATGTCAGTTAAATCAACTGATGCCATTAAAGCATTAATGAAAATTGGCGTGATGGCTACCATTAATCAATCACTTGATCAAGACACTGCCGTGTTACTCGTTGAAGAATTAGGGCACAAACCTAGATTAATCAGCAGCAATCATGAAGAAGAACAGCTGGCCGCGCTTACAAAAACTGACGGCACACCTGTAGCCAGAGCAGCCGTTGTCACTATAATGGGTCATGTCGACCATGGTAAGACATCATTGCTTGATGCGCTGCGCTCAACCGATGTTGTGTCAGGCGAAGCTGGCGGGATTACCCAGCATATCGGCGCCTATCAGG
>JAUIKI010000130.1 GCA_030430875.1 Gammaproteobacteria bacterium
TCGAAATAATTATCAATTTTTTACGCCTGGCATGCAGCAAAAAGTCATTGAACGCTTGACGTTGGAAAACAAATTACGTCATGCAATGGAGTTAGACGAATTGCTTGTCTATTTCCAACCACAATATGATATTCGCACAATGGAAATTGTGGGCTTGGAAGCTTTGTTGCGTTGGCAGCCTCAAGGAGGTGAATTAGTATCACCTGCTAAATTTATTCCTATTGCTGAAGAAACTGGGTTGATATGTACAATGGGAGAATGGGTGCTAGAGACGGTTTGTAGTCAAGCAGCAAAGTGGGTAAAAGAAGGCTTGCTAAATGATACTATCATGGTTGCAGTCAACTTATCAGTGCGGCAGTTAAATCAAGACTTGGTCGAAATTATTACTCGAATATTAGATCAATCAGGATTCGCAGCGAAACAGTTGGAGTTAGAGTTAACTGAAAGCATGGTCATGGATGACTTAAAATCAACATCTGTGTTATTGGATTTGTTGCATAAGTTGGGCGTGCATATATCCATTGATGATTTTGGTACTGGATATTCGTCTCTGAGTAGTTTGAAGCATTTACCGATTGATGTACTGAAAATTGACCAATCATTTGTTGCAGATATTGGCCAGGATACGCATGGAGAGGCCATCATTCGTGCAGTGGCTGCAATGGCAAAAAGCCTAAATTTACGTATTATTGCTGAAGGAATTGAAACAGAACAACAATTGGCATTTTTGAGAAAAAATGGATGTTATTGTATACAAGGTTATTATTTTAGTAAGCCACTAACAATAGCTGAAACGGAAGCTTTGCTGCGCAAGCAAAACAAACAACCTAAAGATAATCATTTAGGAATTAGATAAGGAGAAAGAAGTGATTTTGTTCAATAGACCAAGGTGTTTATTTTTACTGGTGTTTTCTAGTGTGACTTTATCAGGATGTATTACAAACTCAATCGAGACGTCAGAAAATGTGTTTGATAATGATGTGATTATTCCCAGTGTTGAGCAAGTTTTTGTTCAAGAAGACCCGGTTAAATCTGCGATTAGCTTATCTGAAAGTTTGGCTCGAGCTGTTAAAACTAATATGATGTTTCGTTCTCGTCAAATTGAAAATGCTGCCAGTATTTCAGGGTATCAAGCAAGTAATTACACAAAATTACAAGACTTGTTGTATAAAGATTCAAATCATACCCGACTAATTGACCCTGGACGATTAAAGTGTGACACCGATAATGAAAGAGAGTTGGTAATTGCTGCAGAACAGCAGCGTAAAATAACTCAGGAACTAGTTGCTGATGTGCACACATCTTATTGGCAAGTTGTAGCCTTACAGCGAGTTAATAGTAAAGTGTATTTAATGGAAAAAGAACTTTATGATGCGCTTGACTATGCAAAAGTCATTTATAGCGACAATGTGAAACCCCCGTTGGAGGCCCTGCAATATCAGCGATCACTGAGAGCAAGCATCTATCAACTACAGCAATTCAAAACAGAATATATCCTTGCCAAATCAAGATTTGCGACGTTGATGGGACTTGATCCCAAAAAGAGCTATTCATTAGTTCGTCCAAGAAATTATAGCGATCCTTTGCCCCTTAATCGAAAGAATGGAATTCAATCCTTGGAGTCCTTGGCATTAACGTTGCGTCCTGAAATTCGACAAGCCTATTGTTCACCTGCGTTGATCAAAGAAAAGCAAACATTAAATTTGAGAAGTTTATTAACACAGTCTGACAGAGGAACCTCAAACAGCAAGCGTCAACTCGCACTTGCAAAGTTGGCTTCAGAAGCATTTAATGCAATTGGTGGCTTGAATCAGGCGTATTTATCTTACGCTGAGGCAAGAACTGAATTGAATCTTGCTGGGCAGGTAGTTAAGCAAGATCGTGCTGTCATAAAAAGTGCAGCAGGTACTTCTGCTACACAATTGTCTGAGCATCTAGCTATAATTAATCAGAAAATGGATGAAGTAATATCACAGCGTCATTATGAGCTTGCCTATGCAAAATGGCAGGCTGCTGCTGCAAAGCTTATTTTAGAGTTAGGTCATGATCGCATTCCTAATATTGATCATACAAAGAGCATAAGCTCATTATCTGGTGCAATTAAGAAAACAAAATTGCTGCCGTAATCCGAAGGCTTACAAATTACGGAGTAATGGCTTGTGGTTTTATTGTGATCGTTATTTGCGTTTTAGTGATTCTTTAGCGGCGATAGGTGGGTGATAAATCAATTGAACTACAGTGCCGTCAGGGTCAGCGCAGTAAAAGCTTCTAGCACCATCTCGATGTGTTTTGGGTGGTTGCTTGATTGGGACATTGTGTTGCACTGCCAATGCATACCAATGGTCAACATCATCTAAGGTTTTTAGAATAAAACCAAGGTGATCAAGTCGTTGTTCTTGCTCTTCCAGTTTGCCTGTCCTGCGGTGCAAAGCCAGATTGTCTTGTCCTGACGAGGTTAGATAGACATTGTCTTCATCTGGTCGCCATTCGACAGACATTCCTAAAATATTTACGTAAAAGTCTTCGCAGGCCTGCAAGTTTTCAACATAAAGTGCGACATGTCGTAAGCCAAGTGTGCTTGGCAATGAGTTTGTCATGCGCTTTTTCCTTCAAAGGGTTGAGTTATGATAAAGTCATGAGTAATTTCAACGCCACCTTTTTGTAACATGATAGAGGCTGAGCAATATTTTTCTGCAGATAAATTAACAGCTCGTTTAACCGTTGCTTCATTGAGGTCTTGACCTTCGACAATGAAATGCACATGAATGTTAGTAAAAACTTTTGGCACATTTTCAGAGCGAGTTGCAGTAATTTGCGTTTGACAGTTGGTGATAGACTGTTTAGATTTTTTTAGAATGCTAATGACATCAAAAGAAGTGCAACCACCTAATCCAATTAGTAGCATTTCCATGGGTCGAATGCCGATATTACGCCCACCGTTTTCTGGCGGGCCATCCATGACGACGCTGTGACCACTTTCAGATTCGCCAACAAAGGTTGCACCATCTAACCATTTAATTGTTGTTTGCATTGAGTTTCCTCAGAAAGTTTTGAGTCTAGTAAATTTATTCCAGTGATTCATAATGCCACAAAATAGCTCAGCTGTTTTTTCAGCATCATATGCAGCATTATGGGCATATTTTTGATTAAAATTAATGTCTGCCACTTCACAGGCATTTGCTAATACTGTTTCTCCTAACGCAAGTGCTGCAAGTGTCACGGTATCAAAACATGAAAATGAATGTAATGGGTTGCGTTTGATGCGATTACGTTTTGTTGCTGCATTAATAAAACTTAGATCAAATTGTGCATTATGCCCAACTAGGATGGCGCGTTTACAAGCATTGTCATTTTTTGCAGCACGAATTTCACTGAAAAGCTCTAATAGGGCATCATGCTCAGAAATAGATTCTCTGTCTGGATCAAATGGATCAATCCCTGTAAATTCCAGTGAGCTTTCCTCGATGTTTGCACCGTCAAATGGAATGATGTTTTTTTGAATAGTTGTATGAGGAAATAGATTGCCTTGTTCATCCATATCTAGAAAAACTGCTGCAATTTCAAGCAATGCATCTGTTTCAGGGTTGAACCCTCCAGTTTCAACGTCAATGACGATAGGGAAGAAGCCTCTGAAGCGCCTGTCTAGTGAAGGTGTAAGGGTAGGAAGTGTTATCAAGGTTATAATTTAGGTGATTGGCTAGAATCTGGTTATAATTGACTTACTCGATACTTTACCAAAAAAATACGTGATAGGCGAATGCTTAAGGAGATTAACCATGCAATCGGTTCAAGTTGAGTTTTTCTTTGATACAGTTAGTCCATACAGTTATATTGCATCTCAATTGATTGAAAAAATGTTAGCCAGCCATTGTTCAAAAATAGTATGGCGGCCATTTTTATTAGGGGGAGTATTTAAAGCAACTGGAAATCAACCGCCTGCGATGCTCCCATCAAGGGGACGTTATATGCTAAAAGATTTGAAACGTAGTGCAGCACTTCAGCAAATTCCGTTTAGCATGCCCAGCCACTTTCCAACGAATTCATTACTTGCACAGCGTGTGCTTTGTGGTGTTGCCGAAGAAGAAATTCCTATGATTGCCCATAAGATTTATGCTGCTTATTGGGTGGATAATCAAAATATTGGTGATGAAAACGTGTTGCGTGACCTTTTAGGGCTACAGTTGCTAGAAAAAGCTATAGACGCTGATGTGAAAGAAACATTGAAACAAAATACCCAGGAAGCAGTGGAGCGAGGAGCATTTGGTGCCCCAAGCTTTTTTGTTGGAGATGAAATGTTTTTTGGTGCAGATCGATTGCCGCTTTTGCAGGCATACTTACAAGAGAATTAATGCTTATGTCAATTGTTGTACCTTTTTTTGATAGTGCTAAGATTTTAGTTGTTGGTGACTTAATGTTAGATCGCTATTGGACAGGATTAACTGCTAGAATTTCTCCTGAAGCGCCAGTGCCTGTTGTCACAATTGATCACTTGCAGGAAGTGCCTGGTGGTGCAGGAAATGTTGCAGTGAACATAGCCGCACTTGGTGCTGAAGCTAAGCTTAGTGGCATTATTGGTTTTGATGATGCAGGCCAATCATTAGTGACAAAATTGCAGGCAATTGGTGTGGATTGTCATTACATTCAATCCGAAAAGAATCCTACGATCACCAAATTGCGTGTTATGAGTCAGAATCAGCAATTAATTCGACTAGATTTTGAGAAATCTTACTCGGAACATCTAGCAAATTCACTCAGCGCGCAGACGATAGCATTACTCAGTCAAGTGGATATTTTGGTTTTATCCGATTATGGTAAGGGGAGTTTGAGAAACAGCCAAGAATTGATTTTGGCGGCAAAAAAATGCAACGTTCCTGTCATTGTGGATCCCAAAGGAACTGATTTTTCAAAATATCGCCAAGCAACGATTATCACGCCAAATTTATTGGAATTTGAACAAATTGTCGGTCAGTGCTCCTCTGAAAAAATTATAGAA
>JAUIKI010000131.1 GCA_030430875.1 Gammaproteobacteria bacterium
TGTAATTTTCTCAACAATTGGTGTGTTTATTGGTTTGATGTTGAAAAACCAACCGTTTGGCATTGTAATGAGCGGTGTTGGTGTCATTGCATTGGCAGGTATTGTTGTTAATAATAACATTGTATTAATTGATACCTTCAATATTTTGCGCAAAGAAGGACTATCAGTTATGGATGCCGCACTACGAACAGGAGCCCAGCGATTTAGGCCGGTGTTATTGACCACTGTTACAACTATTTTAGGATTGCTTCCGATGGTTTTTCAGTTTAATGTGGATTTTATTAATCGAGACTTTTCAATTGGCGCACCATCAACACAATGGTGGACGCAGCTGTCAACTGCTGTAGCAGCCGGGCTTGCCTTTGCAACCCCTTTGACTTTATTGTTAACTCCAACCTTGTTATTCTTACGATATCGACGCAAAGAGAATTCAACCTGAACGTTTAAGGAAAAATGTCATGATTATTTCAGTAAAATTTTTGCTGACTCATTAGCAAAAAATCGTGCAGACTATAAAAAAGCAATGGATGCTATTAATGCAAATCAATGGGATGAGTTCCAAAAAATTCGCAAAAAATTGGATGGCTATATTCTACATCCTTATTTAGATTACAATTATTTGCTGAAAAATCTATCCAAAATATCTTCAGCTGAGATACACCGCTTTAGTAGAAATTATCCAGATTTTCCCTACCAAAAAAAACTTTATGAAAGTTGGTTGTTTTTTTTAGCCTCACAAAAAAAATGGCAATTTTACAGGCAAGAATATGAGTCATTACCAATCGAAATTGATACAATTGCTTTGCAGTGCCACTATTTACACGCGTTGTATCAAACAGGTGATGTAAATCAAGCACTTGCTTATGTAAACCCTCTATGGGAAGTGAATCGCTCACAACCTGACGCATGTGACCCAGTATTTACTGCTTGGTCAGGTTCTGATACATTTTCTGAAAAGTATGCGTGGAAGCGTGTTTCTTTAGTTATTCAAGCAGGAAATTATAGTCTTGCTAATTATTTAGCTCGAGAATATCTTCCAAAGCATCTCAATGACCAAGCAAAACGTTTTATTGATGTCAGAAAAAACCCTAATTTATTAAAAAATATTGAAGATTTTAAGCAAAAGGATGCTTACACTCGTGAAATAATTCAAGTTAGCATTATTCGCTTGATGAGGATAAATTCAGAGCTTGCAACTGAACTTTGGGAAGACTACCAAAAAATACACAATTTTTCTCAAGAAGAAAAACAACAGATCAATACACAAATCGCATTATGGTTTGCCAGACGTTACCATGAAAACTCAGTTGATTGGCTAAAAAAATCCAATCAATCATTTGAAAATAACGACCTTAATGAAGTACATTTGCGCGTATTGATTCGCATGCTAAAGTGGTCAGATTATTTGCAAGCATTTGACAAAATGCCAGCTAATTTTACTGAGCACGAACGTTGGCAATACTGGCGTGCTCGAGCAATTGAAGAATCCTCAAAACGATCATCTGACTTGAAAAAAGCACAAGAAATTTATAAAAACTTAGCGAAAGAGCGAAGTTTTTATGGCTTTTTATCCGCTGACAAATTAAATCAACCTTACCAACTGAATCATGAAAGCATTAAAGTATCATCAAAACAGCTAAAAGCCATTGAATCTCGACCAGCAATTTTGCGCTCCAAAGAGTTTTTGGCTTTAAACCAAATAACCGCGGCAAGAATTGAATGGCGACATATGCTTTACCATAAGTTTAATAAAGAGGAATTATTAGCAGCTGCGAAAATTGCAGAAAAATGGAAGTGGCTTGATCAAGGAATTTGGGCATTAATCAAAGCTGAATCATGGAATGATTTAGATATTCGATTTCCGTTGGCTTATAAAACATTAATTCTACAATACGCAAAAAAGAATAATCTTGATGCTGCCTGGTTGTTTTCCATTGCAAGGCAAGAGAGCGCCTTTCGTGCTGATGCAAGATCACATTCTAATGCACTTGGTTTACTACAACTTTTACCATCCACAGCTAAAGATACTGCAAAAAAGATAAAATTTAACTACAACAATAGTCATATGTTATTAAAACCTGAGAATAATGTGCCGCTAGGTAGTGCATATTTACGCATGATGGCAGAAAAATTCAATGGTAATCGAGCACTCGCGAGTGCTGCATATAACGCTGGCCCTAATCGAGTAAATCGTTGGCTAACGACCTCAAGTCACCTACCTATCGACGTATGGATTGAAAGCATTCCTTTTAATGAAACACGTCAGTATGTGCAAAACGTGCTGAGCTTCTCGGTCATTTACGCCACAAAGCTTGGCGTGAAAAATATTGATTTCATTAAACCACAAGAAAGTCAGCTTGCAGATGCCCTTGCAAAAAAAGAATAGTTTGCCATAAAAACACAGCTAAAAAAAATGCGGATAAAAGAATTTTTATCCGCATTTTTTTATATTTTTTTATTGTAAAGTTTTCTATCTAACTTTCCGATCTTACCGTTTCCTGAATAAACTGTAAAAATTTTTGTTCAATCATTTTATGCACAACCTCAATTGGATGTGATGCATCAATGATTTTGAATCGCTTTGGCATTGCTGCTGCGCGTTTTAAATATGCAGCGCGAATTGATTCAAAAAAGCTAGTTTTTTCCGTTTCAAACCGGTCAGGTGTGCCTCGTTTTGCAGCACGCCTCAATCCTTCATCAACAGGTAAATCAAGTAAAAATGTTAAATTAGGTTGCAGATTCCCTTGTATCCAGGCTTCTAGTATAGAAATTTTCTCAATATCAATATGTCGCCCTCCTCCTTGATACGCATAAGTCGCGTCAGTGAAGCGGTCGCAAATCACCCATTTTCCAGATGCTAATGCAGGGTTAATTACCGTGTTGATATGTTGGGCTCTTCCTGCAAATATAAGTAATAGCTCTGATATAGGTTGAAGTTCTTCAGTTTTCTTTGTTAGTAAAAGCTGCCGGATTTCTTCAGCAATCGAAGTACCTCCTGGCTCGCGAGTCGTAATAAAGGGAATTTCTAATTGTGTTAATACTGACTTAAGGATGTTGATATTTGTGGTTTTACCAACGCCTTCTACACCTTCTAACGTGATAAATTGACCTGTTAAGATGTTTTTCATCGAGATCCTTCTGATAGTTGATAGCGTTTCACTGCATTATTATGCTCTTGTAATGTTTTAGAAAAATAGTGTCGGCCATTTCCCATTCCTACAAAATAAAGTGCGCTTCCTTCGCTGGGATTAAGAGCGGCATGGATGGAAGCTTTGCCAACAGCTGCAATTGGTGTAGGGGGTAAAGCATCTATTTGATAAGTATTATATGGAGAGTAGCTACGCAAATGATCACGGGTTAAATTTCCATTGAAAGCCTCCCCTAGCCCATAAATTACAGTTGGGTCACTTTGTAAACGCATTTTTTTTTGTAATCGTCGAACGAAAACCCCTGCAACTTTTGGCCTTTCATCAGCAGCCCCTGTTTCTTTTTCAATGATTGATGCCATAATTAATGCGTCATAAGATGTTTTATACGGCAAATTAGCAATTCTAGCATTCCACTGATCTGTTAATACTTGCTGAAGCTGTTGATTTGCACGCTTTAAAATCTCAATGTCTTTCATACCAGCAACATATTGGTAGCTGTCAGCAAAAAAAAGGCCTTCTAATGATGGCTTATTTAAATCAAGCTCGCTTAGTAATTGTGCTTGGCTTTTTTGATCAAGTGTTTGAATGAGTTTAGGGTGATTAGCTAGCTCTTGTTTAATTTGTATGAATGTCCAACCTTCAATAAGTGTAAAGTTATATGTAATGACATCGCCGGCTATCATTTTTTTCAGAAGGCCTAGACTAGTCAACTTCGAAGAAAGCGCATATTCTCCTGGTTTTATCGAGTCACCGCTATGAAACAATTGAGCATATCGTTTAAAAACTTCTGCATTTGGGATAATTTTTTGCTTTTCAAGCTCAGTAGCAATTTTTGACAAACTGGCCCCTTGTTGGACTACAAAAAATTGTTTCCCTTCTGCATGGATAGGTGAATTTAATGTGACGTTTGCATAATAGGCAACAATGACTGCGATAATAGTTAGGCTAATAAAGCTAAAACGAATGATTTTCAGCATGATGCATCATCCTGAATGGATTTTAGATAGATTTGTAATTGTTTGACTTCTGGCAAAATTGGATAAGCTTTTTCAAGTTTAACGACTGGCCAAATCCCTCGCAAAGAGTTACATAAAAATAAGCCATCAGCTTGCTTAAGTATAGACTTTGCAATATTAGCTTCATAACAAGGAATGCCAAGTTTTTTGGCGCCTTGAATTATAGACTGCCGAATAATACCTTTAATTCCATGGTCAACTAAATCAGGTGTTAACAACATTTGATTATGATATAAAAAAACATTGCTGCAGGTGCCTTCTATCAAAAAGTCTTTTTCGTCAAAGAGCAGCAATTCTTGGCAATGATGTTGTTTTTGAAGTTCGATACTTGCAATAACTTGCTCAAGACGGTTCAGGTGCTTGATGCCAGCCAGCTCAGGATTTGATGAGATTTTCTTGCTAGCAAATCCAATGGTTACTCCTTGAATTTCATGGTTTAAGTTGGGAGCATACTGTTGATAGATCAAAATTCTATTGGGTGTATCAGTTAAGTTAGATGGACAATAGCCACGCCCATGACCATCCCGAGTCAAAATAATTTTTAGCATACCGATATCAAAAACATGTTTTTGCCATAGTTTTTGAATATCACGTTGAAGTAAAGCAAGAAATTGATCACTAACTGAAATAGATAAGTGTTTTGCACCTTGTTGCAATCGATCAAGATGCTCTTGTTGAAATAATAACTGTCTTTGATGAGTACGTATTGTTTCAAAAACACCATCACCGTAGTGTAGCCCTCTATCAAGCACGGAGATTTTATCTGTGAACTCTCCATTTACGAGTGTGACTGT
>JAUIKI010000132.1 GCA_030430875.1 Gammaproteobacteria bacterium
TTCATCAAACCCAAGCTGTTTGATTTGTTCAAAGTTCTCAATGAAGCGGTCATTCCATAACTTTAATGTTCGAGCATAGTGTTGTCCAATATCTTCAATATCAAAAATATTAAGATCAGTATGTTTTGTTATGGTGTTACTAATGACAGATATCGATGGCAGGCAGCCGCCTGGAAAAATATATTCTTTGATGAAATCAACTTGGTTACGTGCTTGTTTGTATAGTTGATCTTGAATGGTGATTGATTGAAGTAACATTAATCCATTTGGTTGTAATAAATGTGCACATTGTTTAAAAAAAGTAGGGTAATAACTATGACCAACAGCTTCAATCATTTCAATGGATACAATCTTGTCAAATTTTCCGTTAAGATCGCGGTAATCATTTAGTAATAATGTGATTTTATCACTTAATCCTTCTTGTTCGATCCAGGCTTTTGCATAATTATATTGCTGTTGAGAAATAGTTGTCGTTGTCACCTTGCAACCAAAATTTTTTGCAGCATATATTGCAAATCCACCCCAGCCAGAACCAATTTCCAGCAAATGGTCATTACCTGTTAGCTTCAATTTTCGACATATAATGTCGATTTTCTTGATTGAGGCACTGTCTAAATCTGTATGATCAGCAATAAAATAAGCAGAAGAGTACATCATATTCTTATCAAGAAAACAGGAAAAAAAATCATTACTCAAATCATAGTGGGCATAAATATTTTTTTTCGAGCCTTTTCGGCTATTACCTTGAAGTTTGTATGAAAGATATTTAAAAGGAATTAGAAAACGGTGTAAGTAATTCTCTAGTTGTTCAAGTTGTTGGCGATTTTGTACTAAAATTTGAATTAATTGAGTGAGATGATCAACATTCCACATGCCGTCAATATAAGCCTTTGCTGCACCATTAGTGCCTTTGGTGAATATCATTTGATACAGCTTTGGATCATTAATCGTAATGATTACTTTTAGCCGGTTATCACTGCCAAATTGCATGTTTTCTTGGTGATCATTAATGATGATTGAACCATGCTGAATATTTTTTAATGCACTGAGAATGATTTTCTTTGATAGTCTGTTCAACCAACTCAAATTGAGTTTCGACTTATTTTTAGTGACTAATAGCTTCTCTTTAATGGTTAGCTGCGTTGATAGCTCGGGAGAATTCATTGCTTATTTCCATCTGTTGTAGTCGATTTTGGGTTAGCATAAAACGGCACCTTTTTGATCCATAAGCGTATGGCTTGCCAATAAATGCCAATAATTACTTTGATTGTTAGAAAAGGCTGTATGATTAATTTCGAATTGAGTGTCCATCCAGAAATTTCTTGGCGTTTTAGATTCAAAATAGCATCGAAGTGACAGGTATTGTTTTTAAAGTTCTTTAGATGCATGGTTATTTTTTTTTCTGGGGAGCTCATTTTCCAATGATATGTCATATCCATTGGGTGAAAAGGTGATATATGAAACTCTTTATTTAATGAAAAATTGTTTTGTGTATGTTGTTTTTTGACATCAAGCACATAACAATGCCGTTCTAACCAGGGAGTGTTAGTGATTTCTGCTACAATGATATCTAGTTTATTTTTTTCATCGAAACAGTAATAAAAACTAACGGGATTAAAAATAATTCCAAAATAACGCAGGTGAGTGAGTATGCAAACAGAGCCTTGAATCGGCCGCCCAATTTTTTGATTTACAATCATGTTGAGCTTTTCTCGGATAGAAAGTTTTGGATCAGGGAGATAGTCTTTTCGTTTGAAATAGGCTAAATTAAATCGGTTAGTGGACCAAAAAAAACGGTTTTTAAAAACTTGGTCTAATTCATCCAAGTCAAGGTAGAGCATGAATAAACGAAAAGTAAACTGATGATGTTTTGGAATGAAGCGCCTGTGATATACTTTTCCAGTATAGATTGCACTTTTCATTTTAGTGTTTCTCCAAAGTAGCTAGCAACTTTAAGGGCGCTATTTACACCATCTTCATGAAAACCATTTCCCCAGTACGCGCCACAAAAGTAAGTTTTATTGACTCCATTTATTTCTGAAAAACGTTTCTGTGCTTTGATGCTATCTTTTGTGAAAACAGGATGTGAGTAATCAAAACGCTGAATGATAGTGTCGGGTTTGATTTTATCAGCATTATTTAGTGTTACACAAAACGTATCGGTAGTATGAAAGTTTTGCAGGATGTTCATGTTGTAAGTGACTGTTGCTTTTTTAGATCTGTCATTTGTAAGAAGATAATTCCAACTTGCCCAGGCTCGTTTGTTTTTAGGTAATAAGTTTCTATCGGTATGTAAAACGACTTCATTGCTTTGATAACTCATCTTTTTTAAGATATCATTTTCCATCTCAGATGGATCTTTTAATAACTGCAATGCTTGATTGCTATGTGTTGCAATGATGACTTGATCAAATGATTCTGCTTTTTTATTTGTGATTATTTCAACGTGATTGTCATGCCTCAATATCGATTTAACTGGTGTGCTTAATAAGATTTTTTCTTCAAATGGTGTGATAATTTTTTTGACATACTCACGAGATCCACCAACAATTGTTTGCCAAGTTGGTCGATTGTTAATGTTTAATAATCCATGATTAGAAAAGAATTTAGCGAAAAAAAATACAGGGAGATCTAGAGCATCCTGTATTCCTGTTGACCAAATAGCTGAAATCATGGGGGAAAGATAATATTTTTTTAGGTGTGTTGAGTATGATTTTTTCTTTAGATAGTCCCCTAATGTTAGGTCAGATGGAAGCTTTAATTGCTTTAAGTCATCTAATATATTCTTATTGAATCTTAAAATATCACGAATAAAAATCCAAAAAAATGGCCGAAATAAATTCATCCGTTGAGAAAAAAGTGCATTTAAATTATTTCCATTATACTCAAATTTTCCATTAAGTGTTGTGACGCTAAAGCTCATTGAAGTTGGCTGAAAATCAACATCAATGTTTTTGAGTAGTTTAATAAAATTTGGATAAGTCCAGTCATTAAACACGATAAACCCTGTATCAATAGCATGGTTTTTTCCTGCATAATTCACATCAACTGTATGTGTATGTCCACCAACGTAATCATTTGCTTCAAAAATTGTGAGGTTATGTTTTTTATGCAACAGGTGAGCGCATACGAGTCCTGATATTCCAGTGCCAATAATTGCAATTTTCATGATGTTCTGACGATTCGTTGATTTAATCGGTTACGAATTTTGCTTGGTAGTAAGGCATAGGCTCGTAGTAAAAAAGTGAACATTTTTGGAAAATGAATTTCATATTGTCGTTTTTTCATTCCTTTAATGATGTAATGTGCTGCTTTTTCAGAACTAATACGCATTGGCATTGGAAAATCATTTTTATCCGTTAATGGTGTTTCTACGAAACCTGGATAAACAATTGAAACATCAATTTTTTCAGGGGTTATGTCAGCTCTAAAAGAGTCTAGAAAGTGACTCATTGCTGCTTTTGATGCACCATATGCTTCTGAGCGCGGTAGTCCGCTATAAGCAGCAGAGCTGCTAATGCCAACAAGATATGGGTTTTTTTGGGTATGTTTCTTTGCTTCGCGCAGTAGCGGTAATGCTATTTCAAGACAGTTAATGAATCCAAAGAAATTAGTTTGCATTACTCGTTCAATTAACTCTACATCGAATGACTTTACATCCAAATACTCACAAGTTCCAGCATTTAAAATGGCACAATCAAGGTAGCCAAATTTTTTCTCGATCCAGAGTTGGGCATTTTTACATTCTGAATGATTCGTAATGTCCAATGATAGACAGTGTATATTATCAGGTGATTGGCTTTTGATTTTTTGCAAATTTTCATGATTTCTCGCACTAATAATGATGATATGCCCAAGTTTTGATAGTGATAGTGCAAGTTGTGCGCCAATACCCGTCGAGGCGCCTGTGATCCAAAAAATTTGTTGTTGAGGTGATTTCATGAAAGACCTTTCTTTATGTATGAAATAACGTTTCTAAGTAAGGGAATGTTTTCGTAAATCATTGCTCCAGCATCAAAGTAATCTTGATGATATATAACTTTTTCTTGATCAAATCGTAATATAGTCACACCATCAAAGTTAATTTCTCTACCTTTATTTAGTCGCGGATGTTTTAAATGCATCTTCCATTGAATAGCTGCTTGATTTTTTTCGGAAATACTTTGTTCCAATATAAATGATGTGCTTGATACATTGTCATAAAGTTTCGCACAATATTTTTTAAAATTATTTAGTCCATTAATGTGGTGAAAAGGATCTATGAATAATAAATTTTCCGCATAAATTTCATTAAACTGCTCAATTAAGTTCTTATCCATGCTTTGGTATATTTGGATGAATTTATCAATAGTTTGATTTGTTATCATGATTTCCTTATAGGGTCAATTTTGATTTCATTAAATGCTTCGATAACACGCTGTCTTGCTAGTTTATGATTCACAATGGGCTCTGGATAATCTAGTTTTGACGATAATAAATCTAATTTTTTGTATGGATCGTGAATGATGTCATTATCTAGGTGTGCAATTTCAGGTAAATATTGACGAATAAATTCACCTGTTGAATCAAATTTTTTTGATTGCACTGTTGGATTGAAAACTCGAAAAAATGGTGACGCATCTGTTCCGGTTGATGCAGACCATTGCCAGCCACCATTGTTTGCTGAAAAGTCACCATCAATTAAGTGTTCCATGAAAAATTTTTCCCCCAATCGCCAGTCAATCATTAAATCTTTGGTGAGAAACATGGCAGTAAGCATTCGTAATCTGTTATGCATCCATCCAGTTTCCACGAGTTGTCGCATCCCCGCATCAATGATTGGGTAACCTGTTTTTCCTTTGCACCAGGCAGTAAAGTGTGTGCCATTGTCTGACCATGATATGGCATCTGTTGCTTCTCTGAAAGCTTTACCTTTACAAACTTTTGG
>JAUIKI010000133.1 GCA_030430875.1 Gammaproteobacteria bacterium
CGAGCCCCAACCGACGCAGCTGCGGGTCGAGCATGGGCACGCACACGATGCCACTGCCGTAGCGAATCATCATGTTGACCGTTTCCGGTGTGGCCTTGGAGGCGGCCATGATCAGGTCACCCTCATTTTCCCGATTTTCATCGTCCATTAAGATGACCATTTTGCCTTGCTGGATATCAGCAATTAACTCAGGAATTGTATTTAGTGATATTGTCATATTAATTTGATGTTTATTACCAAAATTAGGGCCCATTAAAGCCGTGGTTTCGTAGAAATTCCACGCTCAACTTGCTTGATTGCTCCCCAGACTTTTGAAGGAGCCGCTCAAGATAGCGTGCAATGATATCAACTTCAAGATTAACTGCTTGATCTTTTTGGTAGTGTTGAAAAATTGTTTTGCTTTGTGTGTGAGGCACAATATTAACTGAAAAGCTGGAATCACTAATTTCATTGACTGTTAAGCTAGTGCCATCAACTGTGATAGAGCCTTTTTTGGCAATATAATGTTGTAAACTTCCTGGTGCTTTAATAACATATTTGATTGAGCGCGCAGATGATTCAATCGCCATGATTTTGCCAACACCATCAACATGACCTGTCACCAAATGCCCACCGAGCAAGGTATTAAGCGTCAACGCTTTTTCAAGATTAACATGACAACCCACATCCATTGATCCTAACGTTGATAATTGCAAGGTTTCTTGCGAAACATCAGCAACAAAATTATTTCCATCGATAGCAACGACTGTCAAACACACACCATTGACTGCAATGCTGTCGCCCAATGTAACGGATGTGATATCAAAACCATTCGCCGTAATTTGCAACCGAACATCGCCTTGTTTGCGCGCATAGTGGGTAACTTTTCCTAACGCTTGAATAATCCCAGTAAACATTATGCTCCCGTAAATATTGTGCATTGCCCAAATTTTAGTTACCCTTCCATTTTAGCATTCTAAACGCTGTTAGTCTTTCAAAGAAAAAGCTCAATGATTCAATCGCATATTCTGGAGAAAACATCTCATGCAAAAACGCTTATCTATTCTCTCAATAATTTTTTTCATGATCATCTGTGTCACTGGCTGTGATTCTGCAAATGAAATCAACATCACTGATGCTTACATCAAACCACCAATCAGCGGACAAACCACTGCCGCCGCCTATCTAAGCATTACGAATAACACCAATGAAACCATTTCGATTGAACACATCGAAACTGCCGCCGCAAGCTCTATTGAAATCCACACGCATATAGAAGAAAACGGCATGATGAAAATGCGGCCGCTTGCAAAGCTTGCCATCACACCAGGACAGACTATTGAATTCAAACCAGGTGGTTTGCATTTAATGTTATTTGATATCAGAGAGCTCACTGAAAAACAATATCTGATCAGTTTTTGGTTTTCCAATGGCGCTTCACAAACTGAATCGTTTGTAGTTAAGGGTGAATAATTATTGCAGCATAGCTGAAATTAATAACCGCGCGTTAACTAAAGCAAATTCATTTAGCTTGAAATAAAAGCCAGAGCTATATCAAACGCATATACACACACTAAGAACAAACCAATATAAACCTTGTCCATGCATTATTGTCTCTATTGCAAGCTAACAATCAAAATCCTGCGATGTGCAAAAAGTTTTCAATAAGTTGTCGTCCGGTTTTTATATATTCTGTGTAGATTTTATTAAAATCTACATGAAGTTTTGTTTGTTCCTGCACAATCAAATCAGCATCTTTCTTCATCCACATTTCAAACATTTCCCGAGTCAATTCAATATGAGATTGAATACCATAAGCTCGGTTACCAACTTTAATAAGTTGATTATGACAAAACTGGCCTGTGCCCAACAATGCACTATTTTCAGTTATCCCAACCGTCTCGCTATGCAATTGAAATACGTTAAAACTATCATCGACTTCATTAAGTAATGGATCTTGTTTCCCCTGTTTAGTTAAGTTAATGCAAAAATTATTTCCATCAGGATCAATGAAGCCAATTTCCTGGATTGGATTTTTCATAACAACACCGCCAGCTGCTTTGACCAAAAGTTGCATTCCTAAACAAATACCAAGATAGGGTTTTTGCTTAACTAGCACTTCTTTTATTAATGAAATTTCTGCCAAAATTTTTGCTGAGTTGTCATTAGCACTATCGGGGCCACCCAACACAATAATCGCTTGGAAATCATTAATTTCAGGTAATTTTACTGCCTTGGTTAAATCAACAACTAAATAGCTAACCGCGGTCTCCTGCAAAATTTTTTCAATGCTTCCAGGACCTTCATGGGTAATATTTTTTATAATTAAAAGTGAATTACTCATTCGCTGAAAATTGCAACCTTCCCAACCACTGACCCTAAATACTGTGCAGACTTTGCTAATTCAATCACAGGAAATGCAGGATTTTCGAAAGATAAAAAACGGTGGTCTCCTTGGTGTTCATAAAAACCAATTGCCATCTGTAAACTAGCTGGAAAAAACCAAACTGATGGTTTAAGTGTCGATAATTGTATATCAGGGTTAATATAAATATGATCATTTTGATTCAACAATGGTTGCATCGAACGTTGCCTCAAAATCAAACAAAAACTTTGTGATGATAAATCAAGATTAGAAATAGCAGGATAGTAGTCAACATCGTGGAGCTGTCCGGCTAAAAATGCACTGATTTGTGTTTCATTCAACAATGGAATGCCCTTCGAGCGATTTTCTGCTACATCAGTGGCATTTTGTTTTTCGCTATTTGCAACAAAAACGGCGTATTGAACTAATTCAGGACGAATCTCAACCGGATCTACTTCTAACAGCTGAGAAAAATTTAGGGTCGCCCCCAACCCAAGCGGAATCAGCCCATTGATATATTGACTGACCGCCGATTGATTACTAAATCCCAATAATATAGCTGCTTTAGCCTGGGTTAATCCCAAGAGTCGACGCTTTGATAACCAAATACGCTTCAGGTTTTGGCTAGCCATTAAATCTTGCTTGGAGAGTTTTCGATTAGTCATACATATTTAGTGGTGGTATCTTTCCCGTAGAAAGTTGAGATCTTTCTTATACACCAAAGTAAAACGATAAAAAATGCTTAAAAGGCACCTATTTCCCTGGGGGAATAGGTTAATAGCTAACCCTCTCCGTCACTATCCATTGACACAAAGATCTCAATGCACTTTAACACTAGCAAAACTAATTATGAGTTCTTCCCGCATAGAATAATGCAAGCCAGTTTTTCACCTGACAATCCATTTAACCAGCAAAACCTCAAGAATAATGACACGTAGATACAGCTTACAATGGTCGCTTTTTCGCCGCAATTTTTAGTCGCAAAGCATTCAGCTTAATAAAGCCTTCGGCATCTTTTTGGTCATAACTTCCTTGATCATCTTCGAAAGTTGCTATATTTGCATCGAAAAGACTATCATTTGATCGTCGACCGACAACAGAAACATTGCCTTTATACAGTTTCAATCGAACATCACCATTGACTGGGATTTGGGTTTGATCAATCAGGGTTTGCAACGCTATTCGCTCAGGTGACCACCAATACCCATTATAAATAAGCGATGCATAACGTGGCATTAAGTCATCTTTTAAATGTGCCACTTCTCGATCCAAGGTAATTGATTCAATTGCACGATGGGCTTTTAGCAAAATGGTGCCACCTGGCGTTTCATAACAACCACGTGATTTCATGCCAACATAGCGATTTTCGACAATATCCAGTCGACCAACGCCATGCTGGCCACCGATTTCATTTAATTTGGCTAGTACCTCTGCTGGACTCATGGGCTGGCCATTGATGGCAACCACATCGCCTTTTTTAAGGCTTAGCTCCAGATATTCCGGGCTATCGGGGGCCTGTTCTGGCGCCACACTCCAGCGCCACATATCTGGCTCAGATTCTTGCCAAGGATCTTCTAACACGCCACCTTCGTAGGAAATATGCAACAGATTCGCATCCATGGAGTAAGGTGATTTTTTA
This sequence comes from Gammaproteobacteria bacterium, assembly GCA_030430875.1. Taxonomy (GTDB): domain Bacteria; phylum Pseudomonadota; class Gammaproteobacteria; order Pseudomonadales; family JAUIKI01; genus JAUIKI01. The sequence continues at coordinate 3,984 of JAUIKI010000133.1, forward strand.
CCTTGTTTCATTTCAATTGGAATCTGGCGATCTTCGGCATAGCTCAGCAATTTTTCTCGGGAATTTAAATCCCATTCTCGCCATGGTGCAATGACTTTTACATCGGGTTTTAAGGCATAAGCACCCAACTCAAAACGCACTTGGTCATTACCCTTGCCAGTTGCGCCATGAGAGATAGCATCTGCTCCGGTTTCATTGGCAATTTCCACCAAACGTTTGGCTATCAAAGGTCTCGCAATCGATGTTCCAAGCAGATATTCGCCTTCATAAATCGTGTTGGCACGAAACATTGGAAACACATAGTCACGTACAAACTCTTCACGGAGATCTTCAATGTAAATTTGCTGGATACCCATTGCCTGAGCTTTGGCACGGGCAGGCTCCACCTCTTCACCCTGGCCAATATCCGCGGTAAAAGTGATGACTTCGCAGTGATAATTTTCTTGCAGCCATTTCACAATGACCGAGGTATCCAGCCCACCGGAATAGGCTAAAACAACTTTATTAATGGATTTTGACATAAGACTTCTCAGTTAAATTTTTGCGAATAATACCACAACCAAGGCAGTTTGAGACCTTTACAATAAAAGACAACTCAAGAAAAAGTATCAAATAATATGTAGAATAAACACAAAGTAATAATAGCCCACTAATTGGCCCGTCTTGCTATAAAACTAGGTGCTTCCTAAACGTTTTTTTATCATTGTTGCTTTCGCGCAAAAGTCTCATTTGCATCCAACAACAAATTCGTCTAGAATCCCTGTCCCTTTAAATTGTTTGTTCAGTTGGATTTTATTTATGAAGCGTACATTCCAGCCCAGCGTGTTAAAACGCAAACGCACCCATGGCTTTCGCGCCCGCATGGCAACAAAAAGTGGTCGACAGATCATTAACCGTCGTC